>NZ_JAUSUC010000013.1 GCF_030813365.1 Oikeobacillus pervagus | reverse complement strand
CACCAAGCGTTAGCGCGGTAGATGTAAAAAGTGTACAAAATAGAGTGCTTAAAATATTGGTGTAAAAGCAACACCGAGAAAAACTTGACACATACAATTTTCTTCGAACATAGACATCGTTAACAAATGTCTTTACACTAGTAATGTACGATTACAATTGGAGGGAAGCATATGAAAGCATATTTACAAAAGAAGGGGATCTCACTCTCTCCTAAAGTTTATTTTGTTGAAGCCTTAAGCTATATGGCTCTTGGGCTATTTGGGTCATTAATCATAGGGTTAATTATACAAACGATCGGACAACAATTTTCACTCCCATTTTTCATTGAAATGGGGAAATTGGCAATGGGGTTAATGGGGCCAGCCATTGGGGTTGCGGTCGCATTTGGATTAAAGGCTCCTCCTCTTGTACTTTTCGCAAGTGTGGTAACTGGGGCGGCTGGGGCGGCACTCGGTGGACCAGCGGGCAGTTATGTAGCCGCTCTTCTATCAACTGAAATCGGAAAATTGGTAAGTCAAACAACCAAGGTAGATATTATCGTGACCCCTTTTGTTACGATTTTTTCAGGTTATGCTGTGGCCGCTTTTATTGGGCCGGAAATTGCAACATTCATGAAAGTCTTTGGTGGGTGGATTGAATGGGCTACCATGCAAAAGCCTATTACAATGGGCATACTTGTGGCAACTTTAATGGGACTTGCCCTAACTGCCCCTATTTCTAGTGCCGCCATTGCGATGATGTTAGATATTAGTGGTCTTGCGGCTGGTGCAGCCACGATTGGGTGTAGTGCCCAAATGATTGGTTTTGCGATTAGTAGTTATCGGGAAAACAAACTTGGGGGCTTTATAGCACAAGGCTTAGGGACTTCGATGTTGCAAGTACCGAACATTGTCAGAAGCCCACTTATTCTGATTCCACCGACAGTAGCAGGGGCAATATTAGCTCCAATTGGGACGACCATTTGGCCGATGCTAAATAATGCCGCAGGAGCAGGAATGGGGACAAGTGGATTAGTTGGCCAGATCATGACATTTACTGTTATGGGGTTTAGTGGGGAGATTTTATTGAAAGTTCTCATCCTTCATTTTATTGGTCCACTTGTGATAAGCTTAATCATATCCGAATGGATGAGAAAAATGGGATGGATTAAGTATGGTCAAATGGCCATTGAAACTGGAGGGAAATAAAATGGAAAAATTAAAGTCTATTGAAGAATTCTCAACTTTAAAAAATAGTGGAAAATACATATTCTTATTTACAGCGGATTGGTGTCCAGATTGTCAAGTCATTAAACCGTTTTTACCAGAGATTGAGGAAAGTTATTCACAGTTTACATTTATTTATGTTGATCGTGATGATTTTATTGATTTATGTGGAGAACTAGATGTGTTTGGGATTCCGAGCTTTCTTGCCTATGATCATGGGCAAGAGTTGGGGAGATTTGTAAGTAAGGACCGCAAATCAAGAGAAGAAATCGAACAATTTCTTGAAAGCCTAAATAAATAAACAATGAACAGCCCTACGATAAGTCAACATCAGCTCATGGACTACCTCGCTCGTGTTTCCTTTATTCCAGTCGAAATAGAGAAGGAGAGGGAAAATGGATACGAAATCAATGAGAAAAGAGCTGGAAAATCGATTGAAAAAAGAAAATCGTATTTTCAGCTTTGATCGAAAAAATGATGTGTTGCGTATTGAAAATAAAATAACAGGTAAGGGGATTGACATCTCTCTTCCAGGTATCATTGCCAAATGGCACAGAAAAAAAGAAAAGGCTATTGAAGAAACCGTTTATTATGTGGATGAAGCCATAGAAGTCATGGGGACAGATCCTATACTTAAAGACCGGGAGAAAAAAATCTTTCCGGTTATTCGCTCTCGTTCTTTTCCAAAGGAATCAAGTGAAGGGGTCGCTTTTTTATTTGATGAACATACAGCGGAAACAAGAATTTATTATGCACTAGATTTAGGCACAACTTATCGATTGATCGATGAGCAGTTGATCAATAAAGAGAAATGGAAGGCAGATCATATTCGTGAGATGGCCAAATTTAATGTTCGTTCATTGCCATCTTCACTTAAGAAGGACGAGGTAGCTGGTAATCTATTTTATTTTTTAAATACAAATGATGGCTATGATGCAAGTCGAATACTGAATGAAAAGTTTTTGAAGGAAATAAGTCTAACTATTGAAGGGGATATGACTGTCGCTGTTCCCCATGCGGATGTATTGATTATAGGAGATATCCGCAATGAAACAGGATATGATATTCTTGCTCAAATGACGATGAGTTTCTTTACAAATGGTGCTGTTCCAATTACAGCATTGCCATTTATTTATGAAAATGGAGAATTAGAACCGATTTTTATTATGGCAAAAAACCGGAAAAAATAAAAAGTAAGCAGGTATAATGTACGCTTTTATCGAAATAGAACAGGGATCACGATCAATGTAGATGACTGATTTAAAGCGATTAAATCCGAACCGATAATATTTTTTGTCGAGTTCGGATTTTTTCTATCTTTTTTCCCATCATGAATTTCCCTATCGAAACGTTTCGTCAACTGTTAAAATATAAAGTGCAATTTTATTCAGTGAGCTTTTTTTCTCACTGAATGTTAGTTGAACTTGCCACGTTAAAGAACGCCACGTCCTGTGGCTTAGCCTGGCTAGGCTACCCGCTTTAAGGGTGGCAGTAAATGATTCTCTAAAATAAGAAAGAGTGATAGTGTTGAATTGGTTTAAAAATTTATTTAATAGATCTCGTCATGAAGACGAAAGCGAGGATTTTGAACAAGAAAATGTCAGGAATGGCCATGATGACTCGAATCATCACGAACATCAAGAAAAGCATCGTTCAAATGATGTAGAAGCGCGCATGGTATTTCAATATCCGAAAGGGAATTTTCGATTTCCGGTCATTCCAGACGATAAAAAAGAACGTTCTGCACGCAGAAAGAGACAACAATCAGGCGTAGAGGAACAGGTGGCCCCATTATATTCACAAGAAACACGGAAAATAAAGAAGACAAATACAGCTCTGCCAAATAAGCCAAAACAAAAGGAATTCCGTTCGAAAAAACCATTTCGTCCAACTGAAATTCCTTCCCCGATTTATGGCTTTCATAAAAATAATTTAAAAAAACAGAAAGAGCAAACTGAATATGAATTAAAAGATTCATTCTTAAGGAAAAATCACCTAGATCATAAAAGTAGAAAAGAAGAACTTATTCAAAAGCAGGTTGCAGAAGAAATGGCTGCGACGCTTTCCACTCAGCAATTAACGGAAAAGGAACCGGTTGTTTCGACTGATCAAGAGGAAAGACAAACGAAAAAAACAGAAGAGACTTTATCCCGTTATGACTTGGAACAAAATGAGGGGATTTTAATGGATAAGCAAGAAGAAATCCAAAAATCGGACGGCCTTTCTACCATAAAGGAAGTGGAGGACTTAATAGATTCTTTAGATTCCTCATTAGAAGAAAAGGAATCAATCGACGATTCTGACCTAGAGGAAACGTATGTGACTGACAAAGAAGGAAAGGAACGAGGATTAGAAGGGATTGAAGAAATTCATCAAGATTCTGTCGAGATTCACGTGGTTGAGGATCCTTCGGGGCATGAACCTTCTCACATCAGTGAATCTGCAAAACTAGAGAAAGAACACGAAATCAATGAGTCCGTAAAGCTAGAGAAAGAAAATGAAATCAATGAGGCTATAGATGAAACACCTGAAGAACATCTTCCTGAGGTGGAACAACAGGATCATGAATTCGAAATGAAAGAGGAGCCAGTTGAGAAGTCTAATATCGAACAAGAGCAAACGGCTGTACATACAGAGGAATCGACAAATAAGGAAGAGCAGAAAGCCGTTGCAAATGAAGAGAAACCGGCTAAAAAACGGACACATCTTCCGTTTAATGTGCTGATGTTAAAACAAGATAAACGCTATTTCGAACGAAAGCAACAGCTGAATCAAATGAAAGAGAAAGAGGCCAAACAGACCAAAGAGGAGCTCGTTAAAGAAGAAGAGAAAGAAAAGCATGAAGATTATCAGTACCCTTCTTTCGATTTTTTAAATCCTCCAATCGAAAAAAATTCTGATAACCGATGGATTGCCGAGCAAATGGAAGTATTGGATCGGACTTTAAAGAATTTCAATGTGAAGGCCAATGTAGTTAATGTAACGGAAGGACCATCTGTTACACGATTTGAAGTTCAGCCTGAGCCGGGTGTGAAAGTAAATAAAATTACAAATTTAATTGATGATATTAAATTAAGTTTGGCCGCAAAAGATATTCGAATGGAAGCACCTATTCCTGGAAAGCATACGATCGGAATTGAAGTTCCAAATAAAGAAAGCCGTCCAGTACTTATAAGGGAAATCATTGAAAGTCCTGTATTTACGAAGAGTGATTCTCCTCTAACGGTTGCTCTTGGTTTAGATATTTCAGGAGAACCGATCATTACAGATTTAAGGAAAATGCCACACGGTTTAATTGCAGGGGCTACAGGGTCTGGTAAGAGTGTTTGTATTAACTCCTTATTAGTAAGCTTGTTATATAAAGTATCTCCACGGCAATTAAAGTTGATGTTAATTGATCCGAAAATGGTAGAACTTGCGCCGTATAATGGCATCCCACATTTAGTCAGTCCGGTTATTACCGATGTAAAAGTAGCAACTGCCGCCTTAAAATGGGCTGTAGAAGAAATGGATAGACGATATGAATTATTTGCCCATTCAGGTGCTCGTGATCTAAAACGATATAATGAAAAAGTCGAGAAAAAAGGGAATAAGTCTGAATATTTACCGTATATTGTCATTGTTATTGATGAATTAGCAGATTTAATGATGATGTCACCTGCTGAGGTGGAGGAAGCGATTTGTCGGATTGCCCAAAAAGCTCGTGCGTGTGGAATTCACTTGATTGTGGCTACTCAGCGGCCATCGGTGGATGTAATAACAGGATTAATTAAAGCGAATATTCCAACGAGAATCGCTTTCTCCGTTTCTTCCCAGGCAGATTCGCGGACCATTTTGGATAGTGGTGGAGCGGAAAAACTTTTAGGAAGAGGAGATATGCTGTTCCTAAATAATGGGTCATCACAATCATTACGATTGCAAGGAACCTTTGTATCAGATGATGAAATCGATACAGTCGTAGAACATGTTCGAAACCAGCTTGAGCCTCATTATTTATTTCAACAAGAAGAACTTTTACAAAAAGCGATTGTACAAGAGGAAGAAGATGAGCTTTTTATGGAGGCATGTGAATTTGTTATCCAACAAGGCGGAGCATCAACCTCCCTACTACAAAGACGATTTCATATAGGATATAATCGGGCAGCTAGATTAATAGAAATAATGGAGGCGCAGGGAATTGTTTCAGAACAGAGAGCGGGAAAACCGAGGGATGTGCTTATTTCTTTAGAGGAATTAGCGGAAATGAATGACACTAGTGCATTCTAAATTTCCGTGGTATGCTTTATACTGTTATTTAAAAATGTTAATTTATTAAATAGAAATAAGAGTACGAAAACCAAAAAGAATAGAAAGAAAGGATGATTGAGTGGGGAGCTTTAGGCTATGAAGGAGATGGAATTAAAGGGGCAGGGAAATTAAAACGTTTGACAAACGAAACGTTTAAGTTTGACCCGCAAATTAAAGAATTTAAAAGGAAAGTATCTTTTTAGATGTTTGTGGGGTTGGAAGTAATTTATTAAGAGTTCATATAGGATTCACAGGAGATCTCGTTCCTCGCAATAACCAGCATCAAGCAAAAGCAGGAATAAGACATCGTCCGAATTCAAGGCTAGAGAAAGTGGATGAGAAATGAATGGTTTCCTGTTGAAGCAGGCAATTAGCAATTCAATCCATTCTAATATATTTTTTGATAACTAATAGACATGGCTATTTTGTATAAAGAAATGGCCGATTTTTTAAGGAAAAGCGCTTATTTTTGAATGCAATATGTTCATGTTTTCAATAAATTCGCGATAATGAAAAATAATGCTATAATAATTGGATGATACATGGAGTACGTGTCCCATCCATAAATGGCAAAATTCACTTCTGTACATATACTGCTTACAGAACAGATAGACGATTGTTGGAGGTTCTATTATGTCAATATATCATTTTGTAGGAATAAAAGGTTCGGGAATGAGTGCCCTTGCACAAATTCTTTATCAAATGGATTATGATGTCCAAGGTTCTGATGTAGAAAAATATTTCTTTACTCAAAAAGCGTTAGAGGAAAATGGAATTCCAATCCTGCCTTTTCAAAGATCTAATATCAAGCCTGGTATGATTGTCATTGCTGGCAATGCTTTTCCGGACACACATGAAGAAATTGATGAAGCAATAAAGCTAGGGATTCCTGTCGTTCGATACCATACCTTTTTAGGTGATTTTATAAAGAAATTCATCAGTGTGGCCGTAACAGGTTCACATGGAAAAACGTCGACAACAGGGTTATTATCCCATGTAATAAGTGGCGCCAAACCGACTTCTTTTCTTATAGGTGACGGTACGGGAAAAGGTGAGAAGGATGCGACCTATTTTGTCTTTGAGGCCTGTGAATATCGTCGCCACTTTCTTTCCTATTTCCCTGATTATGCGATTATGACGAATATTGACTTTGATCATCCGGATTATTTCGCAAATATTGATGATGTTTATTCTGCTTTTCAAGAAATGGCCATGCAAGTAAATAAAGCCATTTTTGCCTGTGGAGATGATGAGCAGCTTCAAAAAATACAGGCTCAAGTTCCTGTTGTCTTTTTTGGATTTGATGAGGAAAATGATTTCCAAGCTCGTAATATAGAAAGAAGCACAACCGGTACGACATTTGATGTATTCGTACGAAATACATTTTATTCAACTTTCCATATCCCGACATTTGGTGATCATAACATATTAAATACATTGGCCGTTATAGCCCTTTGTCATTATGAAAATATCGATACGGATATTATTCAAGAATACTTACAAACCTTCCCGGGCGTCAAACGACGTTTTTCTGAAAAAGTGATGGGAACTCAAATCATTATTGATGACTATGCTCACCATCCAACAGAAATTAAAGCGACGATTAATGCAGCAAGACAAAAATACCCTGGAAAAGATATTGTATGTATCTTCCAACCTCATACATTTACAAGAACGCAAACTTTTTTAGCTGATTTTGCTCAAAGTTTAAGTACAGCAGATGCTGTATATTTATGTGATATTTTCGGGTCGGCTCGTGAAAACCATGGGAAATTATCGATTGTCGATTTACAGGAGAAAATCGAGTCATCGAAGATCTTAACAGAGAACGATACCTCTCCATTATTAAAACATGAGGACGCGGTTTTGATTTTTATGGGAGCTGGAGATATTCAAAAGTTCCAAAAAGCATATGAAGAAGTATTAAAAGCAACTTTATAATCTGTCTGTTTTTGGAGAGACATCTTGAAAACACGTCGGCTATTCGGCGTGTTTTTTGACATTTCAAGAAAATGTCAAAAAGATTCCTTATTTTTAAGGGAAGTTACGGTTGTTTAATAGTTTAATCTTGAGGGAAATAAATAAATATCATATGATAAAACGAAGGAATAATCATCCAAAGGGATAATCGAGCAACTGGTGGAGGTGTATATTAAATGATTATTATATTATATGTAAGCGTAGCTGTAATTGCATTGGCATTTTTAATATTAGTCATCAATCTGTCTACCACTTTAAAATCTGTTAGCACTACATTAAACAGTGTTTCAAAGACATTGGATAGTTTAGAAGGACAACTTCAAGGGGTTACGAAAGAAACAGCTGATTTATTGCATAAGACCAATGAACTTGCAGAAGATGTTCAAAAGAAAACAGAACAATTAAATACGGTTGTATATGCTGTAAAAGATGTAGGGACAACCATTCAAACATTAAATAATTCTGTTAAAAAAGTGACCATGAATGTTTCATCACAAGTAGAAAACAACCAAGATAAAATCTCTCAAGCAGTTCAGTGGGGAAGTGTCGTCAAACAAATTGTTGATAAGTTTAAAGCAAAAAAAAATCATCCGATAATTGAAGATGATACTTCTATCCAAAAGCAGCCAGTCCGATCAGATGGGACTGAATAATCCTGTTAATAAGTAGGTGTTCGTTCTTTCATCATCTTTATAAAGTGTATGTCTTTTTAAATAGTATGGTTAATGAACGACAATTGGTTAAACACCGGTTGATTCTATTCTAACAACAAAAAACTCGCACCTCATGAATGAAGTAAGAATGCATCTATTTAACCATAAAGTTACCTGCAAGTAGTAATCAAAAAATAGGAGAGAGGATGGATATAATGGCAAACGAAAATAAAAAAGTGAAGACAAATGATGAAAATATGAATACGAAGGATTTTCTAATTGGGGCTCTAGTTGGTGGAATTATTGGAGCTACAACGGCCCTTTTCCTTGCTCCGAAGTCGGGAAGAGAACTGCGGGATAATCTTAATGGACAAGCTATCAATCTGAAAGAAAAAGCCACATCATGGACAGAAACGGCTAAGGAAAGAGGATGCGAAATGGCCTCCATAGCTAAGGAGAAAACAGGGGCGATTTCAAAAACGGTGCAAGATCAATCAAATGATTGGATTAGCAAAGTGAAAACATTAAAAAAATCAACAAAAAATGAAGTTGATGAAATCAATGATTCTACAACAGAAGATTGGACAATCAAGCTAGATGAGGCAAAAAAAGCTTTTGATGAAACCGAAAAAGCTTACCAGCAATAATTAAAAGCAAATGTAAAATGAAGAGATATGGCTAGAAATAATAATAAAAGCGGCAAAGTGGATTTTCCATTTGCCGTTTTTTTTATCGTTTTTTTTGTCGCTAATGGCCAAAGGATTTCTAAATGATCACCAGCTTGAATAGGATCGTAAAAGGTCGCTTCTACATTATTCTTTAATAATATAAATGTTCCTTTTGCATTTTCAGGCATATTCACTTCAACATGGCGAAACACATCTTGAAAAATAAAGGAATCGAATTTTTCAGTTCGAACCGTAATTTTATCTTCCATATGAACGAGGTCCTGCTCGGTTAATTTTTGCTTATTTCGGTAAAACTCTGTAATGTTCTTCGTTATGGTAATGTTCTTGCCGTTAAATGTAATCGGAATGGACTGTTTCAATTTGTATTTTTTCAGCTCTGCAATATTTTGAACTGTAAGATGAATCATTTCATAAAATTCGATTTGATCTCCATGCTGAAGTGGATGTGTAATCTCTCCTCTTTTGTTGTTAATCATTAATTTGGCTGAAAACGTTGGAAAGAAGGTCTTTTTCTGGTTTAGATGAATAAAAAAAGGTTTTAGCTCTTTCAACCAATGTTCTTTCTTTTCTTGGATAAAGAGTTCTTGAACTGTTAAAAAACTCGTTTCAATTATATCCCCATCGATCACCCAATCATTATGTTCAACTATTTCACCGTTTTTCATTATCATTAAAGGGATTTCTACTTTTTTCTCATTTAAGAAGACATCTATTCGTTCAGGATCATTAATTAAATCTTTTATTTTAACAGCAGCATCTTTCCCGTCTTCCCCTTTTTTCACGATAATCTGATCGCCGTCTTTTATGGGGTCATCTATTTGGCAAGCATTCCCGTTTTTTAACAAAGTAGGTGGCTGCCCATATTGACCAGGAATGGTGATCAATTGCCCGTTGACTGTAGTCATAATGGCTGCGCCTGGTTTTCCATAAAGTTTGTTCACCTTTATTCCGGATGCGAGCAAGCCATCCCCGACTGTTAAATCCTTCAATTCGAACAGCCGAACAGGTTCTTCATTTAAGTAAATCGTTTTATAGTGAACGGGTGCCTTTCGTGCTGCAATGGCAATGCCGACCGGTGTAACTAGAGTAGGTGCATGAGTTATTTCCGGGTGAATCGTTAAACTTTGGATAGCATCTGATCCTCGAATGGCTACACGATTCGAAGGTAATTGGAGTTTTTCGCTAAGCCGTTTTGGTAATTCAGGTGTTAAACTTCCCCCACCCACAAGCATGACTGCTTTAGGAGGTTGGCCGTTATTCAGTTTCAATATTTCTGTCGCAATAGCATCCGTTAATTTATCAATGGCAGGACTTATTTTTTGGATGACTTCCTTTCGTGGAATCGTACTGTCAAATCCTAATATGTCCGTGATGGTGATTTCTTCATCGGTTATTAAATTTCTTTTAACATTTTCAGCTACTGGAAAATCGAGTAGATACTCATCACTTAGGCTTTCAGTAATTTCGTCTCCCGCAATGGGGACCATTCCATAGGCGATAATCGTATTATGATTGGTCATCGCGATATCAGACGTCCCAGCTCCAATATCCACTAAAGCGACATTTAAACGACGCATGGAGGGGGGGATTAAGATATTAATCGCAGCAATCGGCTCTAATGTAAGTGCCTCCATCTCTAATTGTGAACGATTTAATGCAGCAATTAAGGATTCAACAACAACACGTGGAAGGAAAGTTGCAATAATTTCAACAGAAGCTTCCTCTCCTTGTTGATCAATTAAACTACCAATCTTCTCACCATCTAACCGATAGTAAAGAACAGAATATCCGACACAATAATAATGATAATGCCGATCTGATTGATCTTTACTAGCTGCTTGAGATTGGGCTTTTTGAACGGCAGAAAGCTCCAAGTGAAGAATGTCATCCTTTGTGATGATTGGCTTTCCTTTAATGGAGATGGTTTTCGTTGCGGTTTCTGTTCGTAATGCTCGACCTGCAGCAGCAACGCAGACCCTATGAAGTGGACCGTGTTTTTCTTCCAATATTTCTTTAATCTCAGTAATTAATTTTGAAACAGAAAGAATATCATGGATTTGACCATCAAGCATTGCGCGCTTATCATGTTCTTTCATCGCTATATCAATAACATGGTAACTTTCACCATCCACTTCTAATATAATGCCTACGACAGAACGTGTCCCAATATCAAGGGCAAAGATCTTTTCTTGAGGTTGCAAATATAACACCTACTTTACGAAGTATTCACAAGGTACTTTATCACTTAAAAGCGTTTAATAATTAAAGTAAAATTATCGTGACAATTCAATTTGAATGATTTATAATAATCCTAATATATACAAAAATGTATCACAGTTTTTTCTAATATTAAAGTTTGAAACTTACAATTTTTTCTTCTTAGATCGGACAGCAATGAGCGAATACAAAAAGACAATTGAACGAAAGGATGGATGACAATGAGTAACCGAGGGCTTGAGGAATTAAGAAACTCAGTAGATGAAATCAATCTTAAGCTGCTTGACTTAATAAATGAGCGTGCAAGTCTTGTACAAGAAATTGGACGTGTGAAAGAAAAGCAAGGTGTCAATCGATATGAACCTGTTCGGGAAAGAGATATGCTTAACTTAATTATTGATCATAACGATGGTCCTTTCGAGAATTCAACTATAGAGCATCTTTTTAAGGAAATTTTTAAAGCTGGTTTAGAATTACAGAAGGATGATCACCGAAAAGCTTTACTTGTTTCTCGTAAAAAGAAACCTGAAGACACGATTGTCAACATTAAAGGTGAAAAGGTTGGAAATGGTACACCAACCTTCGTATTCGGACCATGTGCTGTTGAATCATATGACCAAGTGGCTCAGGTAGCTCAAACTATTAAAGATAAGGGCTTAAAATTGATCCGCGGTGGAGCTTATAAACCACGTACATCTCCTTATGATTTCCAAGGGCTAGGTGTGGAAGGTCTTAAGATTTTAAAACAAGTAGCTAAAGAATTTGATCTAGCTGTTGTGAGTGAAATTGTAAACCCTGCTCATATCGAAAAAGCACTTGATTATATTGATGTTATTCAAATCGGTGCTCGTAATATGCATAACTTTGAATTATTAAAAGCCGCTGGCGCTGTGAATAAACCGGTATTATTAAAGCGTGGATTAGCTGCAACAATCGAAGAATTTATTAATGCTGCGGAATATATTATCTCTCAAGGAAATGATCAAATTATCCTTTGTGAACGAGGAATTCGTACGTATGAAAGAGCTACTCGAAATACATTAGATATTTCTGCTGTACCAATCTTAAAACAAGAAACACATTTACCTGTATTTGTTGATGTTACCCATTCAACTGGACGCCGTGATCTATTGTTACCTACAGCTAAAGCTGCTTTAGCTATTGGAGCTGACGGAGTGATGGCAGAGGTGCATCCAGATCCAGCTGTTGCCTTATCAGATTCAGCTCAACAAATGAACTTAAAGCAATTTGATGAATTTTATAATGAAATTCAAAAGTTTATGCCAGTAAGAGCTTAGTACCGATTTCTGGAAAATCTAATGATGCATTAGTAAATGTAAACTCCCTATGACGAATTGTGATAGGGGGTTTTTTCATGGTTAGGAAAATAAAAATGATCAAGGCGCTTTCGCTTTTGAACGTCTAGCTCCAGCGCCTATCGTCTAGCGGATTACTTCGTCTTTTCCCTACGATAAGTCAACATCAGCTCGCAAAACCGTCTCGCTGTGTTTCCTTTATCTTGGTCGAAACCTACGAAATCCGTACGCCGATGAGCAAGGCGCTTCCGCTTTTGTTTTTTATTTTAATATACTTTTTACAAAAAATTGATCTTTCTTTACTTTCTGAAAGTTGGTTAGAAATTGCATAGTTACTGATACTGTCGTATGATAATAAACATAATTTGGTTAAATTAAATCTATATTTCGAAAATATTATGAACTTTTTATGTGGAAAATAACTTCTTTGACTTTTCTCATATAAAATAGAGTGCATAAATGTGGCCTTTTAAGATTAGGAGTGATTGGTGATGAATGTAACAATATATGATGTGGCAAGGGAAGCAAATGTTTCAATGGCTACCGTCTCAAGGGTGGTAAACGGTAATCCCAATGTGAAACCCGCAACAAGGAAAAAAGTATTGGATGTCATCGAAAGACTAGGATATCGCCCGAATGCAGTGGCCCGGGGGTTAGCTAGTAAAAAAACAACGACAGTTGGTGTGATTATTCCTGATATTTCCAATATTTTTTATGCTGAGCTTGTGAGAGGGATAGAAGATATTGCGACAATGTATAAATATAATATTATTCTAAGTAACTCAGATCAAAATAAGGAGAAAGAACTTCATTTATTAAATACAATGCTAGGCAAACAAGTGGATGGAATTGTATTTATGGGAGGACAAATTAGTGAGGGACATGTGACAGAATTTGAGCGCTCTCCTGTTCCTGTCGTGTTGGCTGGGTCTGTAGAACCTTCAGAGAAAATCCCATCTGTTAATATCGATTATAACCGAGCAGCTTATGATGCGGTCTCCTTACTTGTGAAAGAAGGTCATAAAGATATCGCCTTTATCGCAGGTCCTTTTAACGATACGATCAATAAAGAGCTTGTGTTAAGAGGGTATGAGCAAGCACTACAAGATGCCAATCTTCCAATACGTGAAGAGCTGATCGCAGAGGGAGATTATACATATGATTCCGGGATTGAATGTTGGCAAAAATTTTATGAGTCTCCTCTTAAGCCTACAGCGATCTTTGTTAGCAATGATGAAATGGCATTAGGGGTCATTCATGGAGCACAGGATGCTGGGGTAAAAGTCCCGGATGAATTAGAAGTGATCAGTTTCGATAGTTCTCGATTAGCCTTAATGGTACGTCCACAGCTTACGTCAGTCGTACAACCTCTTTATGATATTGGCGCTGTATCGATGAGGCTTTTGACCAAATTTATGAATAAAGAAAAAGTAGAGGATCATATTGTTGTTCTTCCCCATCGAATCGAAAAAAGAGGGTCAACAAAATAAAAAATTTGCCGATATATGTAGTAGAAAGAGTTCTTTAAAGGAAGGAAATAGGGGAATCAATTATGAAAAAAATAGATGCACTTACACCTATTGGACTTTTATTTGGGATTATACTACTTATTTTGGCCATTTTTACAAGTGGTGGGATGTCTGGCTTCAGCTCTTTTTTACACATTCCTTCTTTTCTCATTGTGTTTGGTGGGGTAACGACAGGGCTTTTAATCAGCTTTCCAGTTAAGGATATTAAGCATATATTCGTCGTCATCAAGCAGGCCTTTAATGTCGAAAATTATCAGCTTCAAAGTTTAATCGATATTTTTGTTAAACTTTCAGAAAAGGCACGACGCGAAGGATTGTTAGCCCTCGAAGCCACGGTAGAGGAAGTGGATGATCCCTTTATACGAAAAGGAATTTTATTAGCAGTTGATGGAATTGAGCAAGATATGATTGTCGATATTATGAATGCAGAAATATTAGCATTAGAGGAGCGCCATCGAAAAGGAAGAAGCCTTTTAGAAAAAGCGGGAGATTATGCACCTGCATGGGGAATGGTTGGGACATTAATTGGTCTGGTTTTAATGTTAAATAATTTGAATGACCCAAAGTCATTAGGTCCTAATATGGCCATTGCGATCCTCACGACATTATATGGTTCTTTATTGGCCAATATGGTTTTTATTCCGTTGTCATCCAAGTTGCTCTTAAAAACTGAAAAAGAAGTGTTCTTTAAACAGGTCATTATCGAAGGTGTTATTGGAGTGCAGTCTGGACAAAATCCTAAACTGTTACAGGAAAAACTATATGCCTTTTTATCTGCAGAAGAGAAGAATAAGGTATTTGCTCGTCAGGAATCAGCTGAAAGGACTGTTCAATCATGAATATGCGAAGACGGCCACCTGAAAAACCGAATGGTGCACCGAAGTGGATGGTTACGTTCGCAGACTTAGTAACACTTGTTTTAGTCTTTTTTATTTTACTCTTTTCAATGTCGCAAATTGACCAATTAAAATTTAAAACGATGATTGAATCGTTTAAAGATAAACCGATCATGGAATTCTATCCATCTATTATTCCTGCAGATGAACCTTCTTCTTTACCTAAACCTATAAAAAAAGAAGAAGATGGACAAGGTTCTTTAGATAAGCTGTTAAATGAAGTTCAGGCTTCTCTCAAAGAGTACGGCTTAGAGGAAGTAGCCACAGCCACAAGAACAGAGCGAGGGGTGGTACTCGTTCTTCAGGAGCAAATATTATTTGATACTGCAAAAGCAACTGTGGTCGAGGAGGCTTATCCATTTTTAAAACAGCTTGGAAAAATGTTAGCAGGGAAACCTAATATTGTGAAAATTGAAGGCCATACAGATAATCGACCTATTAAAAATGATCAGTTCCCTTCTAACTGGGAACTTTCAAGTGCCCGTTCCAGCAGTGTGATCCGTTTTTTAGTAGAAAATGAGAATTTAGATCCAAGTCGGTTTATTGCTGTCGGATATGGATCCACTCGACCTGTTGTACCAAATGATAGTGAAGAAAATTTCCAAAAAAATCGGCGAGTGGAAGTGATTATTTCTGATCCAAAATATGATGATAATGACGCTGAATCTACCATGAAATAAAAATTTGAGCAATTGATTCCCCGCCAAGTTTATGGACGGGGATTTTTTAAATTTAAAAAGCAGCAATTGATGAAAGATCTCAATTGTTGCTTTTTAGGCTTGTCTTATTTAAAAAGTAGATGAAAGATTGAATTGAAATTTATTTTTTAGATCTATGTCTAATGGGGTATAGTAGCTTCTCTAATGTCAGCTGATTTTTTTCTTCAATTTCAGCCTTTCTTGGTATTGGTTTATAAATTGTTTCAGCGTCTTCCCATGTAGTTGGAAGGGGAAGGGAGGTTAGCTTCTGCCAATAGGATACCCATTCTTCAGGTAAAGGGCCAGAAAAATGGGAGTTTTCAGTCATCTCTAACCAGATTAACGACCAAGCCCTTGGAACGACTCGCCAAATATCATACCCTCCACCCCCAACAGCAATCCATCTTCCATCACAATATTGATGGGCTATTTGATGAGCTAATTTTGGGATTTGGCGATAGATTTTCATTGTGGCCGATAAATGTGTCAAGGGATCATAATGATGGGAGTCGGCTCCATTTTGAGTTAGGATGACATCTGGTTTAAAGAAATCGGCTATTTCAAGGAATGCTGTTTCATAAGATTGAAGCCAAGATTCGTCTTCTGTAAAAGCATCTAAAGGAAGGTTAAATGAATAGCCATAGCCACGTCCATGTCCTCTTTCATTAATGCTCCCTGTTCCTGGAAATAAGTATCTACCTGTTTCGTGAATGGAAAAGGTACAAACATTTGGGTCATCATAAAATGACCATTGTACACCATCGCCATGATGAGCATCTGTATCGACATACAAAACCCTTGCATGATATTTCTCTTGTAAATATTTAATGGCTACAGAACTATCATTATAAATACAAAAACCAGATGCCTTGCCGCGAAATCCATGATGGAGTCCACCACCTAGATGCAAGGCATGGTTTGATTTCTCTGACATCACATAATCAACGGCTGTTAAAGTGCCCCCTACTAATAGAGAACTAGCATCATGCATGCCGTTGAAGATTGGGGTGTCTTCCGTTCCTAGACCATAACCTTCAGCTATTTCTGGCAACAGTTCTCCTACACTAGCTTTTTTCACTGCTTCAACATAAGCTTTGTCATGGTTCAGCCATAATTCTTCTTCTGATGCGCTTCGAGGTGAAATGATACATTGATCATCAAGTGCGTTCAATTTCCTTAATAAATCGATAGTTAAAGTTAAACGGAATTGATTAAATGGGTGATTTTCCGAAAATTTATAGGATAGCAATTGATCGGAAAATACAAAGACTGCATCATGATTCATGATGAAATCCCAGGCATATTTGGCCAGAGGACCATATACCCGTCTTTCTTCAAGTCATCGATAGTACCAACAGGATTCATCGTCCGAACCCGAAAAACTAAAATTTTATACCGATCATCTGATTTATCAGGGTAAACAAGCACACTGTGGATCATAGAATTTCGTTTTTTAATAATTTTTACAACCTCATAGAGCACACCAGCTTTATTCGGGACTTTGATTTCAAATCTTGAACCAGGTTGATTAGCTCCCGTAAGTTCTACAAATGTCCGCATTACATCCGTTTCTGTCACGATTCCAACAAGTTGATCCTCATTTAAAATAGGTAGACATCCGATATTATGCTCATAAAAGATCACGGCTACATCCTCAACAAAATCTAATGGATGTCCTGTAATTACATCCTTTTTCATGAAAAGATGAATAGGTTTCGATAATAAATCTTCTTGTGATTCTTTTTGTAAAATAGATGGGATAGCTTCTTTTATATCTCGGTCAGAAATAAGTCCGATTAATTTCAAGTTGTTATCAATTACAGGAATATGGCGAATTTTGTTTGTTCTTAATAAATGAAGTGCAGTTTTGATTGTAGCATCTGGTTGAAGGGTAATAAGGTCCTTCTTCATTATTTCTTCTATTATCATTCATTAACCCCCTACATTCAAATTTAACAAAAAATTAATACATAAATCGATTCATGAACCGGAGTTGATCGAATTTCTGGATGGATTCTTGATTCACTCGGTTCCCAACCCTTACCATCAGACAATTTGCTGGATGTGAACTAATTTCTGGATCATCAGTGGCAAACCATTCTAGACCTCCAGCGTTCATCATTCTCTCCATCATCTTTCTGTAGTCCCATACATTCAAACCTGTCCCTTTCAAGTCCCAATGCCAATAATATTCAGTTGTGATGATAATATAATCTTCCATTGCATGGTCCATCATCGACACTTTAAGCAATTGTTTTCCGACAGAACATCCACGAAATTTCGAACTAACTTCTATAGCTCCTAATTCGATAAGATTTTCCATTTTTCCTTCCGACCATCGTTCTAAAGGATCAGGATATAAAAAAGTAACATAACCAACTACGGTATCTTCTTGTTTCGCAATGATGATTCGTCCTTCAGGTAAACTTGCAATTTCTATTAATGCTTTATGTTGTTGTTCGGGTTGTCGAAATGCTACTAAATCCTCATGAAAGTTAAGATTCGACAAGTACTCTGGAGAAACTGGTCCTTCAATTAGTAAGGTTCCCTTCGGAGTCTCGAGTTCCCTAGCATGATAGGATTTAACATGTTTCATTTGGCCACCACCTTAAAATTTCCATAGCTTTATTATACATAAATCTAAGGGGAATAAAGCGTTTTCACAAAGTTTTCAGACATTATTTTCATCGGGTTAGATTTTACCCCCGCAAAACTTGTTCCTAGGATCTGAAAGCACTTTTTTGTAACCATTGTTTTTACGCAACCCCCATTTTTCAAACCATTTCTTACATTCATCAACATACCATCATTGCTTTTAACCATATATACTATACCTATTTTCTTCAAATGATTCTATTGGACTAGTGTAGTTTTTCGATTGTTATAGAAATGCATATTATTTGTCACAGAAAAGACAAATTTATTTACTTTTTTTCTTTTTGTCGTTATGATTGAACTATAGGAAACATTGAATTTGAATATTTCTAAAATTGTGAAAAATCAAAATTTGTTATATAATAAATTTGTAATTTCTTACATAAGGGGGATGGTCAAATGAAGTTGGAAGCGTTACCAGTGATCAAAGGGGATTTTAATTTACAAAATTATGAAGAAACTTACAACACATTTGATTGGCAAGAAACTGAAAAAAATTTCACATGGTCTGAAACTGGAAAAGTCAATATGGCTTACGAGGCGATTGATCGCCATGCAGAGTCTGATCGAAAAGATAAAATTGCACTTTATTACAAAGACCCTGAAAGAAATGAGAAATATACATTTAAAGATATGAAGGATTACACAAATAAAGCGGCAAATGTTTTAAAAACTTATGGAAATGTTTCAAAAGGGGATCGAGTTTTTGTTTTCATGCCGCGTTCACCAGAGCTTTATTTTGCTGTGTTAGGAGCGATCAAAACAGGTGCGATTGTTGGCCCATTATTTGAGGCATTCATGGAGGGGGCTGTACGCGATCGTTTACAGGATAGTGAAGCAAAAGTTCTCGTTACGACACCTGAATTGCTTAAAAGAGTTCCAGTTGATGAACTTCCTGCCTTGAAAACGGTTTTCTTAGTAGGAGAAGGGATTAAGGAAGATGAAAAATATATTAATTTCTTAGAGAAATTAAATCAAGCGAGCGATCAATTTGAAATTGAATGGGTCGATCGAACAGATGGATTGATTTTACATTATACTTCTGGATCCACTGGAAAACCTAAAGGGGTTTTACATGTTCATAATGCTATGATCCAACATTATCAAACAGCAAAATGGGTGTTGGATTTACAGGAAGAGGATATTTATTGGTGCACAGCTGACCCTGGTTGGATTACAGGAACGTCTTACGGAATATTTGGCCCGTGGTTAACAGGAACGACGAATGTCATTGTAGGTGGCCGATTTAAACCTGATAATTGGTATGAAACGATTCAGGACTTTGGTATTACTGTTTGGTATAGCGCTCCTACAGCCTTTCGTATGTTAATGGGAGCTGGAGATGAAATTGTAAAGAAATTTGACTTAAGTTCCCTTCGCCATATTTTATCCGTTGGGGAACCGTTGAATCCTGAAGTAGTTCGCTGGGGAATGAAAGTCTTTAATCTTCGTATTCATGATACTTGGTGGATGACGGAAACGGGTGCACAGCTTATTTGTAATTACCCATGTTTGGAAATTAAACCAGGTTCCATGGGCAAACCAATTCCAGGTGTAGAAGCTGCAATTGTTGATAATCAAGGAAATGTACTGCCACCAAATCGAATGGGGAATTTAGCCATCAAAAAAGGCTGGCCAGCGATGATGCACTCCATCTGGAATAATCCAGAGAAATATGAGTCTTATTTCATGCCTGGTGATTGGTATGTATCAGGTGATTCCGCTTACATGGATGAAGAAGGATATTTTTGGTTCCAAGGTCGTGTTGATGATGTAATTATGACATCTGGAGAGCGTGTTGGACCATTTGAAGTAGAGAGCAAATTGATCGAGCATCCAGCCATTGCTGAAGCGGGGGTTATTGGAAAACCAGATCCAGTTCGGGGGGAAATTATAAAAGCATTTGTTGCGTTAAGAGAGGGAATTGAACAAACGGATGAACTAGTTGAGGAAATTCGCCAATTTGTTAAAACTGGTCTATCAGCACATGCAGCCCCAAGAGAAATTGAATTCCGTGATAAATTGCCGAAAACACGAAGCGGGAAAATTATGCGCAGGGTTTTGAAAGCTTGGGAGCTTGACCTTCCAACTGGAGATTTATCGACAATGGAAGACTAAGAAGAAAAATTTTTATTGAAAAGGGTGTCAACTAAACTGCGACACTCTTTTCTGTTAATTCATTACTCAAAAAAATTTGACATGTAATGGTTCATATGATAAAAATACTTATATATCCAATTGCATAGTGAAAGGCGACGAAAGGATTCAGTAGTTTTACTATCCCTGTTAGTAGAGAGTCGATGGTTGGTGAGAATCGATACAAATAGTAAAACGAATTACCTCCTGGAGCTGTTGTTGTGAAAATCGAAGTAGCGACAAACGGATGAACCGTTACGTATTTAAGTGGAGAATATTTATTATTCTTAAGTTGGGTGGTACCGCGCATACTGCGTCCCTGCATTTTTGCAGGGGCGCTTTTTTGTTTAGGAAACTATAAAATTTAGAACTGTGGATAACCTTTTAAAAAATGTTGTCCACAGCAAGTGGATTTATCCATTTTCTTCCTAAAACACGAAAAATTTTATGGCATAAGGAGAAAGAAAAATGAATTTAATTGAAGAGTTGCAAGGTAGAGGGATTGTTTACCAACAAACAGATGAGAAAGGAATTCAAGAACTTTTAGAAAAAGAAAAGATTGCTCTTTACTGTGGTGTCGATCCGACTGCAGATAGTATGCATATTGGTCATTTGTTACCATTTCTTACATTGCGTCGTTTCCAACAGCATGGTCATAAGCCGATTGTGCTAGTAGGTGGAGCCACCGGAATGATTGGAGATCCTAGTGGAAAAAAAGAAGAACGTAAGCTACAAACGATTGAAACCGTACAACATAATGTTTCATGTATCAAAAAGCAGTTAGAGCGAATTTTTGATTTTGATGGTGAAAACGGAGCGATGATGGTTAACAATTATGATTGGACAGGTTCGATGGATATCGTGACATTCCTCCGCGATTATGGGAAGCATTTTGGAATAAACTATATGTTATCAAAGGATATTGTGTCTTCCCGGTTAGATGTAGGTATTTCTTTTACTGAATTTACCTATACGATTTTACAATCGATGGATTTCTTACATCTATATGAGAATTACCAATGTAAAATGCAAATTGGTGGAAGTGATCAATGGGGCAATATTACAGCCGGTTTAGAGCTGATTCGTAAAATGAAATCTGAAGGAACAAAAGCATACGGATTGACAATTCCACTTGTAACGAAAGCGGATGGAACGAAATTTGGAAAAACAGAAAGTGGTGCGATTTGGTTAGATCCGGAAAAAACAACTCCATATGAATTTTACCAATTTTGGATCAATACCGCAGATGCAGATGTTGTGAAATATTTGAAATACTTTACTTTCTTATCTCTTGATGAAATTGCGGAACTTAAAAAATCTGTTCAAGAAGAACCACATTTAAGAAAAGCACAAAAAGCATTAGCAGAGGAAATGACTCGTCTGATTCATGGAGATGAGGCATTGATGCAAGCTGTGAAAATATCTCAAGCCTTATTTAGTGGAGAAGTAAAAGAATTATCAGCTGAAGAAATTAAGCAAGGGTTTAAAGATGTTCCGTCTTTTGAACTAAAGAGTGAAGAAGAAACTGGATTAGTGGACCTTTTAGTTCAAGCAAAAATTTCTTCATCTAAACGCCAAGCGAGAGAAGATATTCAAAACGGAGCCATCTATATTAATGGGGAACGAGTGACAGATACAGCATACATGTTAGGGGATCACGATAAAATTGAACAACGATTTACCATTATTCGTCGAGGAAAGAAAAAATATTTCTTAATTAAATATTAATGAAAAAAGTTCACCTGTTCAAAGGTGAGCTTTTTAGATATTTTTTCAAAGGATAAAAATCAATTCGTGCACTGTGGGAACTAGCGCAAATCTAATGAGTTATGACGCATATAAACCGAGGAAATAGGCAAAAAACATGGGAAATGATGCATATTCTAACTATTGTGGTGCAAATCTGTTCGGGAAATGTGCATATCCATGAAGTAAGTAGTTTATTGTATATACTACCACAACACCCCCTCTAACAACCTTCCCTAATTATTGGGGGAAGAATAGTGAATTCATAAGGCAAAAGAAAGAAAAAAATCTGTTAACCTCTCAGGTGAATCCCGTCTACACATTATAAAGAATATTTTCCCCAGGTGCCAAATCAAGAATCCTAAAACAATGCTAGTGCCCCAAAGTGCCCCTAAAGTAATACGTTAGTTTACATTAATTTTACACATATCCGGAAAACAACAAAAAGCCCTGAAAAACCTTTAATATCAGGGTTTTCAGGGTCTTAAATACTGAATTACAAAATCTAGTTTTATTAACGAGAGTAATACTCAACGATGAATGCTTCGTTGATTTCAGCAGGAAGTTCAGAACGTTCTGGTAAACGTGTGAATGATCCTTCTAATTTCTCTTCGTCGAAAGTTAAATATTCTGGAACGAAATTGTTCACTTCAAGTGCTTCTTTTACAATAGCAAGATTGCGTGATTTTTCACGAACGCTAATTGTTTGGCCAGGGCGAACTTGGTAAGATGGAATGTCTACACGACCACCATCAACGATAATATGACCATGGTTTACAAGTTGACGTGCTTGACGGCGAGTACGAGCTAAACCAAGGCGGTAAACAAGGTTATCTAGGCGAGATTCAAGAAGGATCATGAAGTTTTCACCATAAACCCCTTTCATTTTACCAGCTTTTACGAAAAGATTACGGAATTGGCGTTCAGTTACTCCGTACATATGACGAAGTTTTTGTTTTTCTTGTAATTGAAGACCATATTCAGATAATTTTTTACGTTGGTTAGGACCATGTTGACCAGGTGCGTATGGGCGCTTTTCTAGTTCTTTACCTGTACCACTTAAAGAAATGCCAAGACGGCGAGATAATTTCCAGCTTGGACCAGTATAACGAGCCATGAAAGACTCCTCCTTTGTTTTTATTTTGTTGTAAAATAAAAACAGGTGTGAAACAACAGTTAAGGCTATTTTGTTTTCATGTACCATCGCCCTAGCAGCAAAGGGTTACGCGATACACCTCAAATTAGTTATAGAACATAATGAAAGTAGTATGGCTGCATCTTTCATTGATCTAATAAGAGGAACAAAATAATCACAAAAGGGTGTTCACAAAGGCTGCATTATTTTACACAAAGTCTATTATAATTTTTATTTAGGAAAGAGTCAAGGATCTGTTGATAAGTATTATAAGTTTATCCGTGTGAGGTTGCTAATTATTCAATTCATGCATATCGCTAGGAAATATGATATAATTTGGTAATGAAAATATATATATATTTCATATACATCTTTACTTAATTTTTTATATAAAATTAAGTCTATTCATCCTTCCGTATGATTTTTCATAAATAAATAAGGAAGGATTTTATGTTAAGGTAAAGCGATCCATAATTGGGATGAATCTTTTATTTTGTAAAAATAGGACGTGGGTGTTTTGAATGGGTCTAAATAATCAAATTGATTTTATATCTATATATAAAATGAAATTATATGATTTTATCATTGCTCAACAACACTTTTGTTTTAGAAGAGAACCATTTATTAAAGGATGGAAAAAGGTGATTAAGGAACTCTTTTCTGCTGAAAAAATTGAAGTATTAAATATGCAGATTAAAAACTATTTGTACCATGATCACCATGCTAATCATTTAATTTCAAATGAAATAAAAGACTTGTTTGGCGAAAAATTCATCATTCGATACAATATACTTCAAAATACGGTTTATTTTTCACAATATTCAATCGGAATTCATTTGGGTAATGAAAAAAAGTCCTTCGGTTATTTATTTATTAAAATGGATCATTCCTTCTTAGATTCTATAACAGAAGATGAGCTTATTTCATTCATTTCGGTCAGTATTGATCTATTTAAAAGCTGTGAAAACCAACATCATATTGTAGATGAAGAGCACCGTTATAAGGAATTATTCCGGGTTACGGAGAAATTTCATTCATCCATGGATATCGAATATGTACTCGACGAAATTATTTCAACATTGGAAAGGGTCTTTCCTTCCTATACGTATCTTTTTCTTCTGTCCATTGAATATGTCTATGACGATCTACCTATTGAAAACTTTGACTTCGAAACAGCCAGTTCTTCGGCGATGGAGGCCTATTTAAATGGGAATTCCAAACTGGAAGTGCTCATGAATGGAAATTCTAATTTTTATGTCCCTCTAAAGGGGAAACAAGGAGTTTACGGGGTTCTTCAAGTGAAAGTACCGGAAAGGTTAATTTTAAAAGAGGATGAAAAAGAATTTATTCGTCTTTTAGCCAATACGGGTGGAAGTGCGATTGAGAATGCCAAGTTGTATGAGCAATCAAGACGACTGATTTCCGACTTACAACTTATAAACGAAACCTCCCATCAATTAAATTCGAATTTACGCTTCTCAGATACGATCCAATTTTTGCATTCGCAAATTGTTCACTCCTTTAATGCTGCAAAGGTAGGATTTGTTTTTATAAATGATTCTTCTTATCATATTATTGAAGGAAGTTCCGCTACTTTCTTCCGGAAAGATGGAAAGCAATATATCGATTATGTTGTCAATAAAATAATAAAAGAAAAGGATTCTTTGTATATCGGGGACACTACAGCTAAATTACATATGAAATCTTCTATTTACCAATCTTTAATGGCCGTTCCCATGATTGAAGGAGATGAATTAAAAGGATTTTGCATTGTGTTAAAAAAAGAGAAATATGGATTTACATTTGAAATGTATAAGCTATTGCAATCTCTCATTCATCATTCTACACTAGCATTAACCAATTCGATGTTGCGTGAGAAATTAGAAAAGTTAGTCATTACCGATCATTTAACCAAATTATATTCCCGGAATTACTTAGACGAGACCATTAGCCATTCTTTTCAAAATGATGCAAGAGGTGTTTTTATTTTAATAGATATTGATAATTTCAAAAAAGTAAATGATACATTAGGTCACCAAGTAGGGGATGAGGTGATTGTTCAGGTAGCCAAGTTGATGAAAAAAAACATTCGGCAAAGTGATGTGGCGGCTCGTTGGGGAGGGGAGGAGCTGGTTATTTATTTATCAAACCTTTCGTTAGAAGATGGGATCTCCGTTGCCCATAGACTAGTAAAAGAGGTTGCTATAACGACCAAACCAAGAATAACGATTTCATGTGGGATTTCTTATTGGTCAAGAGAAAAAAACATCGAAGTGAAAAATCTCTTCAACCTCGCCGATGAAGCCTTATATATTGCGAAAAAGACGGGAAAAAATAAGGTTGTAGTTTACAAGTAAAAATAGAAAATGAATAATCCATCATTACAGAGAATGGTTTTCAATGTTGGTGAGAAAGATGATCACCATGTTGAAAGGATTCCTGTAATTTTTTACCCGGTTGAAAATTCAGAATATATAATTAATAAAAGATGAATATCTATTCTAATTTAAGGAGGCTCACCAATGAGCAAAAAATTTCAAAGATTTGAAACAAAAGTAATCCATCAAGGCTATGATTCGAAGCAATATTCTGATAGTTTAACTCCTCCTCTCTTTCAAAGTTCAACCTTTGCTTTTGCGAATGCAGAACAAGGAGAAAAAAGATTTGCGGGTGAAGAAGCGGGATTTATTTATAGTCGCCTAGGGAACCCAACAGTGCAACTATTAGAAGATCGAATTGCTTCATTAGAAGAAGGAGAAGCAGGATTAGCATTTGCATCGGGAATGTCAGCTGTATCCGCGGTTTTGCTCTTTTTAACGAAAACAGGGGATCATGTTTTATGCTCCCAAGGATTATATGGTTGTACATTTGGATTATTGCAACTGATCAAGGAAAAATATGGGGTGGATCATTCATTTTCGATGATGGAAAGCGAAGAAGAAGTGAGGAAAGCACTCAAGCCAGAAACAAGTTGTATTTATATTGAAACCCCGATCAATCCTACTATGAGATTAGTCGATTTAAAAATGGTTGTAAAAGTGGCAAAAGAGCAAGGAATTCCAGTTGTGGTCGACAACACCTTTTGCTCTCCTTACCTTCAAAAGCCCTTAGCTTTAGGTTGTGATATTGTCCTCCATAGTGCGACGAAATATATTGGGGGACATGGTGATGTGATTGCTGGAATTGCGGTTGGAAAACGTGAAATCATGGATCAAATCCGGGTATCTACATTAAAAGATATTGGAGGGGTTATTTCACCATTTGATGCATGGCTTTTATTAAGAGGACTAAAAACTCTTCCTATACGAATGGATCGTCACTGTGAAAATGCAAGTAAAATAGCGAATCTGCTTAAAACGAGCGATATGGTAGAGGAGGTATTTTATCCAGGTGATGAAAACCATCCACAATACGAAATCATGAAAAATCAAATGTCTAAAGGTGGGGGAATGATCTCTTTTACTATGAAAGGGAGTAAAGAAGAGACCCAAAGATTTTTAAATCAATTAAAGATGATCAAAATCGCTGTGAGTTTAGGGGATGCGGAAACATTAATTCAACATCCTTCTACGATGACCCATTCGGCTGTAGATGAACAGTCACGAAAAGCGATGGGGATCCCTGATCATTTAATTCGTTTATCTGTCGGTTTGGAAGCATGGGAGGATATTTGGGAAGATCTTAAGCAAGCGTTGGAAAAAATGAAAAAGTGAACAGGGTTTTTTTAAAGAAAAAGGTTGTTACACTTATTTTATGTAACAGCCTTTTTTTCTTAAACAGAAAAAAGATTAGTCTTTATTTTTTCCTAAAAATGGTGTGAGAGTTTCGACGAATTTCTGCAACAATCTTTCATCTATTTCATCAAATCTATTTTTTTCAGGACTATCAATGTCCAGGACACCAAAGAGTTGACCATCTATTAGGATGGGGATGACGATTTCTGATTGCGAGGCTGAATCGCAAGCAATATGACCTGAAAATTCATTCACATCGGCAACTCGTAATGTTTTTCCCTCTTTTGCGGCAGTCCCACAAACACCACGACCTAAAGGAATTCGGATACAAGCTGGCAATCCTTGGAATGGCCCGAGTACAAGTTCATCCCCTTCTAGTAAATAAAACCCAACCCAGTTGACCCGATCTAAAAAATAGTTTAATAAAGCACTGGCATTACTTAAATTAGCGATCGTATTATACTCATCCTTAATTAGAGCCAATAATTGTTTCGTTACAAGATCGTATTTTTCCTCTTTGGATCCCTTATATTCTTCAACAATAAACATAAACTTCCCCTCTCTTACATAAAGTAGCAGATTTCACCAAAATTCCTATTGAGAATTGAAAACTGTCGAGAAATATAGGCAGGAAATGTCTTCAATTTTCCGAAAGATAACTATATAAACCTATCTGTAAAAATTCGACAGTTGGAAATAAAGATTGTTATATTTTTAACATAACCATTTACAAATTTCAAGGGAATAAAAGAAAGGTAGGGCGAAGATGAGCAGAAATAAAACAAGATCAGATATTATTGAAGCAGCCGTTGAGCTCTTTAATACGAAAGGTTATGCGGGTACATCTGTTCGAGATATTTCTAAAAAGGCCAATGTAAATGTCGCTAATATATCGTATTATTTTAAAGGAAAACAAGGTTTGTTAGAGGAATGTTTGACTAGTTTTTTTGAAATGTATTTAACGAATTTAGAAAAAGAAGTCTTTTTATTAGAAACAACTTCTCCGCATGAATGCCTTAAAAGAGCTATTCGGAATATTCTTACCTTCCAACGTGAAAATCATTTATTAACCCGTTTTGTTTGGAGGGAGGTTACGATTGATTCGCAAATCGTCCGTGAGATCATTTCCTCCTACTTAGTAAAAGAAAGGTACTTTTTTAAATCGATTATTGAAAAAGGGGTACAGGAGGGAGCGTTTGTCAATTTACCAATCAGTTTAGTGATTATTCAATTAAAGTCTATGCTCTCGATGCCCTTTTTGAATAGTCAATATTTACGAGAGGTTTGGCAAGTATTCCCTCATGAGAAGTACTTTATTGATAAGTATATGGTGCTGATAGAGAGGTGGATTGATGAAACATTATCCACCCCTACAACAGCAATTAATATGGATAAAAAAGGTGTTATATGATTAATAACGATCTGCCTTGATGAAGATCCTTTGCTTGATGGGCATCCGAACCGTAAACTAACGGAATGCCCATCTTTTTTGCCTTCTCTGCAATATCATTTGAAGGATATGGCTCCCCACAAAATGGCTTCATAACGCCAGCTCCATTATAGTCTAGAGAAAATCCTCTCTTTTTGATTTCATTTAAAATTTCATCCATGACTGAAGTGTATTCCGTGTGAACGGGGTATTTTTTTTGAAATTTACGCACAAGGGTGATGTGACCAATCCGTTTTGGTCTGTATTCCCCTAAGTCAACACGAATAGATTTTAATACGGTTTGATAATAGGCCTCATAGATGGCTTCTACTGATCCAAATGTCGAAATCATTTCATTGAATAAATCAGGACTGTAATCGAGACAGTACCATTCAGAATCTTTTTTTAAAAAATGGACAGATAGAATGGAATCATCTAAGAAAGGCCCATACTCATTTAAAAATTGTTTCGTTTCTTCCTCAAATCCCTCGATATAATCTACTTCTAATCCGACTGAAATTTCGATCTTATTCTTATACTCCTCTTTCAATTCTAGAACTTTTTGAATATAAGGTTTTAGTAAATCGAGTTCCATTCCACTATCTTCTGTTGGGGTGCTATCATGAAAACCGGCAGGCAATGGAGCGTGTTCAGTAAAACTTATTCTTTCATAACCTAGTGAAATCGCATTTTCAATATATTGTTCAAATGAATCTTTCGAGCCATGAGGACAAAAAGGGGTATGGATATGGCCATCTACTTTCATTGAATTCACCTCATTTATTATGATAGTTTTATTGTATCAAAATTTTTCTTTTGTTTGTCGCATCAGAGCAGTCGCCTCCGCTTTTTAATTAATCCAGCTGCGGCTCCTAGGGGCTCGAGGTCAAATGCCCATCCTTTCTGTGGCAAAGTACGCCACGCCAAGGCTGGTCATTTGCTTGTCGCCCCTGAACAGTCGCCTCCGCTTTTTGTTGAATCCAGCTGCGGCTCCTTGCTGCTCGAGGTCAAAAGTCAATCTCCTACAGAAGGGAAGGTCATCCTTCTTTCGGAGCTTGCCTTTTGCTTGTCGCAGCAGAGCAGTCGCCTTCGCTTTTTATTTAATCCAGCTGCGGCTCCTAGGGGCTCGAGGTCAAGTGTCAATCTCCTGCAGAGGGAAAAAGCACCCTCTTTCGGATCTTGTCACTTGCTTGTCGCCCCTGGACAGTCGCCTTCGCTTTTTAATTAATCTAGCTGCGGCTCCTAGACGCTCGAGGTCATCTGCTCATCCTTTCTGTCGCAAACTGCGCGACGCCAAGGATGATCAGATGCTTGTCGCGTCTGATCAGTCGCCTTCGCTTTTTGTTGAATCCAGCTGCGGCTCCTTGCTGCTCGAGGTCAAAAGTCAATCTCCTACAGAAGGGAAGGTCATCCTTCTTTCGGAGCTTGCCTTTTGCTTGTCGCAGCAGAGCAGTCGCCTTCGCTTTTTATTTAATCCAGCTGCGGCTCCTAGGGGCTCGAGGTCAAATGCCCATCCTTTCTGTGGCAAAGTACGCCACGCCAAGGCTGGTCATTTGCTTGTCGCCCCTGAACAGTCGCCTCCGCTTTTTATTTTTGTTACCAAAAAAATAGAATTTATTAGTCAAAAATTTTCATTTACATGGTATCATTAAGTTATTAGGAATTTTTTTGGATTGATACGAATATATGCAATGGGCGTATGAGGAACAGGAGGCTTACGATGGAATTTGTCATCGGTGCAATTCTTTTAATTTTCACCTTGTCAATAATCGGATACATTATTAGAAAAAAATATATAAAAGAATTAAATCAAATAGAGTTACGTAAAGTTGAAACAATGAATAGACCTGTTATAAATGAATTATCGAAAGTGAAGCAGTTAAATATAACAGGACAAACAGAGGAAAAATTCGAATATTGGCGACTCATATGGGATGATATTGTGACGGAAGAGTTACCAAAGATTGATGATTTATTATTTGATTGTGAGGAATATCTTGATCGATTTCGATTCAAAAAAGCGAAATCTGTTCAAATAGAGATGAATCATCGGTTGCTTGAAATTAACAAAAAAATAGATCAACTATTAACGGAAATAAATGAATTAGTGGGCACTGAAGAACAAAATCGAATGGAAAATGAAGAATTAATGGAAATATATCGTATTGCGCGTAAACAATTACTTGCACATCGCCATACGTTTGGGAAAGCCGCAGCAAAGATTGAGTCAAAATTAGATGCTTTTTCTTCATTATTCGAGCAGTTTGAAGAACTAAGGGATCAGGGGAATTATATAGATGCCAGAGAAGTCATTTTGAAGATTCATAATGATCTTCATGAATTGGTTCATAAGATGGATCGTATTCCTATACTTTTATCTGAAAGTCAAAGTATTTTACCATCGCAGTTAAATGAAATAGAAGATGGTTATAAAGAAATGGAACAAGAAGGGTATTTATTAGATCATTTACAAATTGAGAAACAGATTACACTTCTCCGTAAAGAAATCGATCGCTACCAATCATTAATTGAATTAACAGAAATCGAAGAAGTAGAAAATAGTATGGTAGAAGTGAAGGAGAATATTGATCTTCTATACGATTTATTAGAGAATGAAGTGGAATCTAAACACTTTATTTTCAAAAATAGCAATGCAACGCTGGAAAAAATTCAGTCTATGAAAAAGGAAAATGAACAGCTGAGGGAAGAGACGGAATTTGTTCAACAAGGTTATCATTTACTAGAGAATGAGTTAGATGTGCCAAAAAGATTAGAAAAAGAAATTGCGCAAATGGAAAAACGATATGAACTTCTTGCACAAAAAATATTCGATCAACGCTCTGCTTACTCGTTATTGAATATTGAATTAAAAGAAATTCGCCAAATTTTGGAGCAATTACAGAAAGATCAACAGTCCTTTACTGAATTTCTTCAGACTTTAAGAAAAGATGAGATGGAAGCTCGGGAAAAAATGACTCTTCTCAAAAAGAAAATCATTGAGGCTAGTCGATTAGTGACTAAAAGCAATGTACCTGGTTTACCTGATTACTATATTTCCCTCATGGAAAATGCGAAGGGAAATATTGAAGAAGTGAATCGTTGTTTGAATGAAAAACCATTGACGATGAAATCAGTCCAAGAACATTTAGAAATTGCCGTTGATTCAGTGGATAACTTATATGAAAAAACAATCGAATTAATTGAACAAGTCTTAATGGCAGAAAAGATTATACAGTATGGGAATCGGTATCGAAGCACGAATTCCTATGTGTCGGATCGGTTAAATGAAGCCGAAGCGTATTTTAGAAACTATGAATTCCGTCAAGCGCTTGAGCAAGCCGCTACAGCTATTGAAAAGGTAGATTCCAAAGGGTTAAAAAAAATCGAAGAAATGATCAATGATGAGATTACGATAAAGGAATCATAATGAACTTCCAAAAAAATAAAAGCAGGTGAGAAAGAAAAATCATCTTTCTCCACCTGCTTTTATTTTTGCTTAGCGAATTCTCCGTCTTCTTCCTCCGATAAGTCAACATCAGCTCGTGAAGGCCCTCGCTCTCGGTTCCTTTATTTCAGTCGAAACTTGCGAAATCCGTACGCCGATGAGCAGGCGCTTACGCTTTTGTAGTTTCTGCTGCTTTTCCGGCTAATCTAAAAAGAATGGCTAAAATATATCCTATAATTGCCCCAATGATGGCTGGTACAATCCAGCCAATTCCTTCATTAAATAATGGTAACTTGCTGAAAAGTGAAGATAGAAAATCGGATTGGATTCCTAGTACATTTAAGCCGTCCATTACACTTAACACTCCTGTAGGAATTAAAGAACAGTAATAAACAATTGAATAACCATTGAATAAAGAATGAGCAAAAGATAAGAAAATGAGAACAATCGCGATTGGATAAATCATAATTAAAACTGGTAAAGAAACTTTAATTAATTGAGTCAAACCAATATTTGCGATGAACATGCTGAATATTGATAACACAATCACAATAAGGCGATATGAAACGTTAGGCATTAATTTATGGAAATATTGTGCGCATGATGAAACTAATCCTACGGAAGTTGTAATACATGCAAATAAAATAGCTAAAGCTAATATTGTTTTCCCAATTGTTCCATATAAATAAGTAGTCGATGCAGAGAGGATGGCTCCCCCATTTTCTTGCATCCCAATGGCTTGGGGGCTCGTAGCTCCGATATAAGCAAGTGCTAAGTATACTAAGGTTAAACCAGCAGCAGCGATAAATCCTGCCTGAATGCAAATTTTTGTAATCGACTTCTCAGATTTGACACCTAAATCTTTAATCGCAGTTATGACAACGATTCCGAATACCAATGCTGCGATTGTATCCATCGTTAAATATCCTTCAATAAAACCTTTAAACACAGGGCCTGTTGCATATTCCTTACTAGCTGGCAATGGTTCTCCCATCGGTGAGATAAGGCTTTTACTAACGAGAATAGCCAAAATAATTAATAATGCAGGTGTTAAGATTTTCCCGATTCGATCGACCAATTTGGTTGGATTCATCGATAACCAAGCCGTTAAGGAAAAAAAGATGATTGTAAATAATGCTAATGGCAAGGATGAACCTTCTAGTCCTTCATTTAAAAATGGAGAAATAGCGATTTCGAATGCGACGGTTCCTGTTCGTGGAATCCCGAAAAACGGGCCAATAGCTAAATACATAATAACAGTAAAGACCACTCCAAACTTTAGCGAAACACGGCTAGCTAGTAGTTGTAAATCTCCTCCTGTTTTGGCAATCGCAATCACTCCCAATAAAGGAAGTCCGACACCTGTAATTAAAAAGCCTAATATTCCTTTCCACATATTAGCTCCTGCTTCTTGTCCTAAAAAAGGTGGAAAAATCATATTTCCCGCACCTAAAAATAAGGCAAAAAGCATGAGTCCAATGGCAAAGGTATCTTTAAATGGCAAAGATTTTTTACTCATGAAAGGTTCCTCCCTAAGTTGTAATAATTATTAGAAAATTTAGTATTTTTAAATAACAACATTATCAAGCGCATACCCTATTTTACAGATTGTATTCAAAAAATCAAGAAGAACTTTCTATCTTGATATATTAAAACATTATTTTAAAAAACTTAATGACTATGCCATCTACGTGAAATTTGAATATAACTAGAGGAGACTTCGGAACGGAAGAAGCAAATAAGTGGAGAAACAACGTCCACTGTTAGAAGTTCTACTTTATTTAGCTCTGTTGAGTATGGTAAGATAAATAATTGCAAATAGATTAAACTGAAGATGGTGTACGAAATGATTTATTTTGATAATAGTGCTACGACAAAACCATATCATGAAGTGTTGCGAACCTTTGTTAAAGTAAACGAGCAATTTTACGGAAATCCTTCTTCCTTACATCATTTTGGTGTACAAGCGGAAAAGTTACTGTCCCAAGCAAGAAAACAAATTGCGACCTTGATGAATGTGAAGGAAAAAGAAATCTTTTTCACTTCAGGTGGAACAGAATCTAATAATTTGGCGATAAAAGGTACAGCCATTCATTATAGAAATCGAGGTAATCATATCATTACTTCTAGCATCGAACATCCTTCTGTTCTTCTTGCATGTGAACAGTTAGAACAGCTTGGCTTTCGTATTACGTACTTACCAGTCAATTCGGAAGGAATTGTGAAAGTGGAAGACGTCGAGCGGGCTATAGACAATGAAACCATTTTAGTCTCGATTATGCATGTAAATAATGAAATTGGTTCAGTTCAGCCAATTGATCAAATTGGAGAACTTTTACGAAATCATTCCAAAATCTTATTTCATGTGGATCATGTCCAAGGAATTGGAAAACTTCCGTTGCTTTTGGGTCATAACATTGATTTATGTACGATTTCTGGTCATAAATTTCATGGATTAAAAGGAACAGGAGCTCTTTTCATCCGTGAAGGAGTAAAACTTTCCCCCCTTTTATCTGGTGGGAGCCAGGAGCAAAATATAAGAAGTGGAACGGAAAATACGGGTGGAATGGTTGCCATGGCAAAAGCGTTAAGACTAACGGAAGAAAATCGAAAAACTAAGAGGACAGAAATGCAAAAGATCCATCAATTTTTACGAGAGGGGTTATCGGTTATAAAAGATGTAACGATTCATACCCCTTCTCGTCATTTTGCACCTCATATATTGAATTTTTCAGTTGCTGATGTGAAAGGGGAGGTATTAGTGCATGCCTTAGAGGCGGAAGGGCTCTTCGTGTCGACAACAAGTGCCTGCTCTTCCAAAAGAAATACACCGAGCAGAACACTTTTAGCCATGGGAGTTCAAAAAGAAGAGGCGGATGGAAGTATTCGGATCAGCCTATCTTATGAAAATACAATGGATGAAGCAAAACAATTTATCGAAATTTTTAGCCAAATATTACCAAATATTACAAGGAACTCGAGGGGTTGACTATGAGTTACGATCGTGTATTAATTCGTTATGGTGAGATTTCAACTAAAGGAAGAAATCGCAACCATTTCATTTCAAAGATGAAGCAAAATATTCAAAATGTCCTTCGAAATGTTGGAAATGTAAAAGTTCATTCAAATCGAGAGCGAATGATTGTCTATTTAAATGAAACTCCTTTTGAACCTGTAAAGGACAAACTTTCTACTATTTTTGGTATTCAATCTTTTAGTCCGGTTGTTAGAACAGAGCAAAATATGGAAGAAATGAAAGAAGAATCATTAACTTTAATGAAAGAACAATTTAAAGATGGGAAGACTTTCAAAGTTTCAACTCGCCGTTCTGATAAACAATTTGAATTTGATACGAATGATATTAATCATGCTATTGGGGGACATATCCTAAAAAATATCCCAGGTATAAAAGTGAATGTAAAACAACCTGATATCGAATTATTAGTAGAAGTAAGAAAAGAAGGAGTCTTCCTTTCATGTGAAAAATATGAAGGAATGGGGGGGCTTCCAGTCGGAACAAGTGGAAAAGCCATGCTGCTTCTTTCCGGTGGAATCGATAGCCCAGTTGCTAGTTATTTAATGATGAAACGTGGGGTTGAAATTGAAGCCGTGCATTTCTATAGTCCACCCTACACAAGTGAACGAGCTAAACAGAAAGTAATCGATTTAGCACGAATTTTGACAAGCTTTGGGGGATCTATTAAACTGCACATCGTCCCATTTACAGAATTACAAAAAACAATCTATGAACAAATCCCTGAAAACTATACCATGACGTCTACTAGACGAATGATGCTGTTGATCGCAGATGAAATTCGTCGAAGAAATAATGGTTTAGCGCTCATCACAGGGGAAAGCTTAGGGCAGGTAGCGAGCCAGACGATGGAAAGTATGTTGGCGATCAATGATGTAACATCTACGCCGATTTTACGACCACTTGTTGCAATGGATAAACTAGCCATTATTGATATTGCAAAAGAAATTGGAACATTTGAAACATCCATCCTCCCATATGAAGATTGTTGTACGATTTTTACACCACCATCCCCTAAAACGAAGCCAAAGCTTGAGAAGGTTCAACATTACGAAAGTTTTGTTGATTACACACCATTGATTGAAAAAGCTGTGGAAGAAACAGAAACAATCTATATTTCTAGTAAAGAGCAGGATCCAGTAGATGAATTTGCCGATTTATTTTAGTAGGAAAACTTCTTAGGTGATGATCGAGCATATTTCATAAGATAAAAAAGGAGCAACTATTAATAAGTTGCTTCTTTTTGTCCCTTTGAAAAAATAATAGAAAATTGACAATAATTTAATATTTCAAATTATGAATATTTTTAGTATAATGAAAGCGTATTCAAAAAAGGGGGTTATGGAATGAGAAAAGAAGACTTAATTGCACCTGAGAAATATAATATTGTGATGGAGTTTGAAAGAACTGCGGAACAAAATCCAACAAAACTAGCGTTAAAATGGGAAAATGAACAAGGGGAAAAAAGGGAGATTACATATGGAGACCTAATGAAAGGTGCTAACCGCATCGGGAATGCCTTTTTAAAGAATGGTCTGAAAAAAGGGGACTCCATTTTAATCATTGTTCCGCGTTTAATAGAGGCATACCAAATTTACATTGCTGCATTAAAGTCTGGAATCATTATTATTCCAAGCTCCGAAATGCTTCGTACGAAAGATTTAAATTATCGTATTGAACATGGTGATGTGAAATCAATTGTGTCATATGCACCATATTTATCTGAATGTAAGCAAGTGGAAAAAGTAGATGAGTTAATAAAATTTGTATTCGGTGGGGAAGAAGAGGGTTGGATCAATTTAGAGAAAGAAATGGAAGTTGTTTCTGATGAGCTAAAGGTAGCAGATACGAATCGAGATGATATGGCATTTTTACCGTATACATCCGGAACGACTGGAAACCCAAAAGGAGTTGTGCACACTCATGGATGGGGATTTGCCCATTTAAAAACAGCGGCTCCTCATTGGTTATGCATTGAAGAAACCGATACTGTTTGGGCTACAGCAGGTCCAGGGTGGCAAAAGTGGATTTGGAGTCCATTCCTATCTGTATTAGGTTCTGGAGCAACGGGTTTGATCTACAATGGAAGATTCGAACCGAAAAAATATTTACAATTAATGGATGAAAATAATGTAAATGTATTATGTTGTACACCAACAGAATATCGTTTAATGGCAAAAGTGGATAATTTATCTGAGTATAAATTAGAAGGTTTGCATAGTGCTGTTTCAGCTGGAGAGCCACTAAATCGTGAAGTAATCGATACTTTTAAGAAACATTATAATGTAGTCGTACGTGATGGATATGGGCAAACTGAAAACACTCTATTAGTAGGGGTCACAAAAGGAATGGAGATTCGACCTGGGTCCATGGGGAAACCAACGCCTGGAAACCGAGTGGAAATTGTCAATGAAGATGGTGAAGTTTGTCCAGTAGGTGAAGTGGGAGATATCGCTGTTCATATTGAAACACCTGCACTATTCAAGAATTATTTTAAAGACCCTGAACGTACAGCGATGCAGTTCCGCGGAGAATACTATATTACAGGGGATAAGGCGAAAATGGATGAGGACGGCTATTTCTGGTTTGAAGGTCGAGGAGACGACATCATTATTAGCTCGGGATATACGATTGGACCATTTGAGGTTGAGGATGCATTAGTAAAACACCCGACTGTTAAAGAATGTGCAGTTGTTGCGAGCCCAGATCCAGATAGAGGTCATATTGTAAAAGCATTTGTCGTATTAAGGGAGGATGTAAACCCTGAGGATCCTAAGCTAATTCCTACATTGCAAGATCATGTAAAGGAATTAACAGCACCATATAAATATCCTAGAAAAATCGAGTTTGTTCAGGAATTGCCGAAAACCACTTCAGGGAAAATAAGACGAATTGAATTAAGAAAACAAGAAATGGAAACCTCAAAATCATAAGATATAGAAAAGCACGATATTAGGAGACAGTTTTAATAAGCTGTCTTTTTTTGTTTTCTAGGAAACTATACTACGAAATTCGTTCGTCGATGGTCAAGACACTTGCGCAGTTGTTCTTATTAACAAAACTAATAAATATAAAATTATATTGTCGTGACGGTTCCTCACCATGTATAATAGGAATATTTCGAGTATAGAAAGAATTGAGGCGACAATTATGAAACATAACCTACGAGCAGGTGTCCTTTATGTTGGAATGGCGTATTTAATTTGGGGATTATTTCCACTCTATTGGAAATTGTTGCAACATGTTTCTTCGGATGAAATTCTTACAAATCGAATTGTATGGTCGTTTGTGTTTATGATTCTTTTATTGGCGGTCATTAAAAAGTGGAGGATTTTTCAAGAAACGTTCAAGGAGATTATTCAATTTCCGAAAAAAGGTCTGGCATTATTTGTAGCTTCTGTTTTAGTGAGTGGGAACTGGTTCATTTATATTTGGGCTGTAAATCATGACAGAATTATTGAAACAAGTTTAGGTTATTACATAAATCCTTTAGTTAGTGTGTTATTAGGAGTTTTAGTTTTGAAAGAGAGTTTATCTAAAGCTCAAATTTTAGCCTTTATACTGGCCTTAATAGGTGTCCTGATTCAAACATTATCATATGGCGAATTTCCTTGGGTTGCATTAGGAGTAGCCTTCACCTTTAGTTTCTATAGTTTGGCTAAAAAAATGATTAAAGTCGATTCATCTGTTGGCTTAACACTGGAAACCATGTCCATTACGCCATTTGCCATCCTCTTTATGATGATCCTTTCCCAAAGAGGGCAGCTCGCATTATTTCATCAATCATTGTCTACTGATTTATTACTAATAGGCGGAGGCATATTAACCGCGATCCCATTGCTTTTCTTTGCGAAAGGAGCTCAACAAATTCCACTTTATTTGGTCGGGTTTTTACAATATATCACACCAACAATGACATTACTTCTTGGAATTTTTGTATATAATGAACCATTCACTACGAATCAATTAGTGTCGTTTATGTTTATTTGGACAGCATTATTCTTATTCTCCTTGTCCCAAATGAAATGGGGCAAAGCGGTCGTAAGGAAGAAAGCAAAAAATGAGTTTTTAGCATAGCCGATCAAAATAAGAACTGTCCCATTTGATGATTTTTTAATATGAAGGAAATCATAGGAAACTAAAATTTTAGAATAGTGGATACTCAGTTAAAAAAATGTTGTTCACGTCAAGCGGATTTCTCCATTTTCTCCCTACGATAAGTCAACATCAGCTCGCAAAACCGACTCGCTCTTGTTTCCTATATCTCAGTCGAAACCTACGAAATCGTATGTCAATAACCAGGCGTTTCCGCTTTTGTTTATAATTACCTAAAAATTTGTTAAAATATTTTTATATGTTGGTTTTATCGTGATTTTGAAACTTTTTATGATGTCAATCGTTATAGTTTATGGGAGGTTGTAAAATGAATAGAAAAAGGATCATCGCTTTAGTCATTGCCATTAGTGTATTTTTTGTCTCCATTATTGTCAATTTTGCAAGTATGGCCTTTACGACAGATATTACGAAAGCGTTAGACACGATGTTTAAAGGGAGTGACCAGGAATTTATTGAAACAGTAAAAGAAGATGGAAATGAATTTAAAAAAATAGCTGTTCTTGAAGTAGAAGGGGTTATTCAAGACACGGGTACTACTGGTTCGATGCTAAGGTCTGCTGGTTATAACCATCGCTTTTTTATGGATTTATTAGATCAAGTTCAACATGATGATACGGTCAAGGCGATTGTATTAAGAGTGAACTCTCCTGGTGGTGGAGTTGCAGAAAGTGCAGAAATCCATGATAAATTAAAGGAAATTAAACAAAAAGCGAAAAAACCAATTTACGTATCCATGGGTAGTGTTGCGGCTTCAGGAGGGTATTATATTTCAGCTCCTGCAGATAAAATCATGGCAAGCCCAGAAACGTTAACAGGATCTTTAGGCGTTATTATGCAAAGTGTAAACTATTCGAAATTAGCTGACAAGTTTGGTGTTGATTTTGTGACAGTTAAAAGTGGACCTTATAAAGATATTATGAGTCCAACAAGACCTATAACAGATAGTGAAAAACAAATTCTTCAAGAGATGATCAATAATACTTATAACGGGTTTGTAAAAGTGATCTCAGAAGGCCGTAAAATTCCTGAAAGTCAAGTAAGGAAGATTGCGGATGGGCGAATATATGATGGTCGCCAAGCAAAAGAATTAAAGTTAATCGATGATTTTGGTTATTTAGATGATACGATTCAACAGTTGAAAAAAGATCATCATTTGTCTGGAGCCGAGGTTGTGAAATATGAACAACAACTAGGTTTCTCCTCTTTGTTCAGCGCAAGTGCACAGAAGATTATAGGGAAAGATGCAGAGATGCATGATTTAATGAAAGTATTATCGAATCCTAATTCACCTCGATTAATGTACTTATACGCGGAATAGGAGGAGTCAGAATGGATCAAGATCAATTTTTATCAGAACAGCGGGATCAAAACCAGCCAGTGGAACATCCTACGCAACAAGTTCCTATAGATGTTCATTATGCTGGTTTTTGGATGCGTTTCTGGGCTTATTTAGTTGATTTAATTGTAATAGGGAGTATTTCACGATTGTTTATCTATCCCACCTTTCGTTCAATGGGATTAGAAGTCGTTTCAGATTCTATCTTTTCCCCAGTTAATATTGCAACAGCCATCGTGTTTTATTTGTACTTTATATTGTTTACAAAGTATATAGGTCAAACATTAGGAAAAATGGTTTTCGGTTTAAAGGTTGTCCCGGTAAATCAAGAGAAGTTATCGTGGGGGACGGTCCTATTTCGAGAATTAGTCGGTCGATATATATCTGCGACGTTAATATTTCTTTATTTGCTCGTGGCGATTTTACCGAAAAAACAGGGACTTCATGATTATTTTGCGGATACAGTGGTTGTCCATGAACGGTCTTTATTATTAAGTAAACCTGCTTATTAAAGCAGGTTTATTTTTTTTGTTCTTTGTCGATAATGGCAAGTTGAAAGGGAGTGAAAGAATAAATGACAGTCGTTTATATGATCATTTTTATTTTGGTCGCACTTTTTTTCATTTTTCTTTTTTCAAAACTAATGGTGCTTCTTTCGATTTATCATGGACAAGATAATGACCATATTACAATAGAATTTATGCTTTGGTTCGGATTAATTCGATACAAAATTGACATCCCTTTCGTGAAAATAATCAATCACGATGAAAATATTGTGCCTACTATCGCTTTTCGAAAAGAAGAAAAAAATCAGGGAAAAACTTCAAATGAAAAGCAAGAGAAATTAACCCCACAGGAAATGGTCAGAAGAATATCAAACATAAAAGAAATCGTTCAACATGTATTTGGTATGAATATCATTATAAAGAAATTCTTAAAGAAAATCTCAATTGAAAAGATTGAATGGCATTCATCAATCGGTGTGCGTGATGCAGCTTTAACAGGTATATTAGTCGGTTCACTTTGGGCTGCCAAAGGGGGATTGATAGGGATTATAAGTAATTATATGACATTAAAACAAATGCCGAAGATATCGATTACCCCTTCCTTTCAAATTCCCCTATCACAAACTGAACTCACATGTATGGTTCATTTTAGGATAGGAAATGCTATAGCTGTAGGCTTGAAAATATTTAAATATTGGCGCGGATCGAAAAAAAGTTTGAAGTTCATGCTGCCGAAACAAGGTTCTCGGGAGAAAGTGAACAAAGCTACCTGATGTTGAATTTTAATGCAGACAAAATGGGAGGAGACAATATGACAGATCATCCAATACAAGGTTTGATGTCGACGGCCATGGAAAATTTAAAAGAAATGATTGATGTGAATACGATTATCGGTGATCCTGTAGAGACCCCAGACGGAAGTGTTATCCTTACTGTTTCCAAAGTAGGTTTTGGGTTTGCTGCAGGTGGAAGTGAATTTATCATTGAAAAGAAAGGGCAAAATGGGAACCAGTCACAACAACAAAAGCAGCCATTTGGTGGCGGTAGTGGAGGCGGAGTATCAATCACTCCAATTGCTTTTCTCATTGTAAATAATCAAGGTGTAAAAATGTTACACTTAGATGAAAACACTCATTTGCTCGACAAAATCCTAGATCTTGCACCAGGCGCCATCGACAAAATCCAATCGATGTTTAACAAAAATAATTCTAGCCAAAATCAACAAAAAAGTATGAATTCAAATCAAAATAGTTATCCACAACAAGACCTTGGTATATAGTTAAGGAGAGAAAGGAACTTTCAAACTAGAAAGTCACCTTTCTTTTTCTATGAGAAGGGAAAGGGATTAAGTGAAAATTCATTTCATGGGATTTTATATCCGTTACGATATGATAATGAATATTATTTGCTTTTCATTTCCTCTTTTCAGTATGATGGAAAGGAATTAAAAACATTTATTGGAGGGATCTAGATGGCAAATGTCACATTTAAAGGGAATCCGATGACACTTGTTGGACAAGAAGTGAAAGTGGGAGATACTGCTCCTAATTTCACAGTATTGGCGAATGACTTATCAGAGGTTACACTGAATGATAGTAAGGGAAAAGTTCGACTCATTAGTGTCGTCCCTTCCATTGATACGGGTGTTTGTGATGCTCAAACTCGTCGTTTTAATGAAGAAGCATCGAAACTTGATGCGCAAATTTTAACCATTTCAGTTGACTTGCCATTTGCGCAAAAGCGTTGGTGCGCTGCAGCAGGAATCGAAAACATTCAAGTGCTTTCCGATCATCGTGATTTATCTTTTGGAGAAGCCTATGGTGTCCATATGAAGGAATTACGTTTGTTAGCACGGTCTATTTTCGTCGTGGATAGTCAAGATAAGGTTACATATGTAGAGTATGTGAAGGAAGGTACGGACCATCCTAATTACGAAGCTGCCATCGAAGCGGCAAAATCTGCAAAGTAATGGAATAATGCCGGACGAGATTGTTTCGTTCGGTTTCTTTATTTTGAAAGATAAGAGAGGGGAAATCATGATGAAAACACATGTCCCAGTAGAGAGATTATTTAATCAATTTAATGAAATCGCTATGATTCTACAGGAGGAACTATCATGTACCTATTTAGAAGCATTAGCTGAAACGGTTGAAGATATTTTTCATCACAAGATTCTACAAGAAGAGTTAAGTGATTTCACAAAGAAAAGGGTTATGAAGATACTTGAGGAAAACTCCCTTGATTTTTTTACGAAGGAACAAATACGAAAAGCGTATCAATTGGCGATTTTAAAAGGGATGAAGGAATATGTTCAACCAAATCATCAAATGACACCCGACTCCATTGGAATGTTCGTAAGCTTTCTAATCGAAAAATTTATAAACGAACAAAATGAATGGACCATCATGGACCCAGCTTGTGGAAGTGGCAATTTATTAGCCACGATCTTGAATCAACTACAAGGCAAGCAATTGGAAGCTTATGGCCTTGATATAGATGATTTATTAATTAAATTAGCTTTTCTTGGGGCCAACTTATTAGAACAAACTGTGCAATTTTATAATCAAGATTCTTTGGAGCCAATGTTTGTTAACCCAGTTGATGTAACGGTATGTGATTTACCAGTTGGTTATTATCCGAATGATGAAAGAGCAAAAGACTATGAAGTTAGTGTGGAAGAAGGCCATACATATGCTCATCATTTATTTATTGAGCAAAGCATCAAACATACGAAACAAGGAGGATACTTATTTTTCCTTATTCCAAATGGATTATTTGAGTCAGAACAAGCACCAAAACTTCATGAACTATTAAAAAAATATGTGCATATACAAAGCGTCATCCAACTCCCTATATCAATGTTTAAAAATAAACACAACGCCAAAAGCATTTTGATTTTACAAAAGAAAGCACCTTCCATCCAAGCACCAAAACAAGTATTACTAGCCAATCTACCATCATTAAAAAACAAAGAAGCAATGGAAAAAATAATCATCCAAATAGACGCATGGATAAAAGAAAATAAAAAATAAAAAGCGGAGGCGACTGTCCTGCTGCGACAAGCAAGTGACAAGATCCGAAAGAGGGTGTTTTTTCCCTCAGTAGGAGATTGACACTTGACCTCGAGCAGCAAGGAGCCGCAGCTGGATTAAATAAAAAGCGGAGGCGACTGATCAGACGCGACAAGCATCTGATCATCCTTGGCGTCGCGCAATTTGCGACAGAAAGGAAGAGCAGATGACCTCGAGCGTCTAGGAGCCGCAGCTAGCTAGATTAAAAAAGCGGAGGCGACTGTTCTGCTGCGACAAGCAAGTGACAAGATCCGAAAAAGGGTGCTTTTTCCCTCAGTAGGAGATTGACACTTGACCTCGAGCCACAAGGAGCCATAGCTAGATTAAATAAAAAGCGGAAGCGACTTCCCAGACGTGACAAACAAATATGATATACTAAAAAAACAATTGAAAACTTCTATGTAGGAGGTTTGGTGATGGCTTGGTCCAATAGAGATGAAGTGGTTTGGAATGAAATTGTCGAATGGGAGAAATCATTATATCAATATGAAGGAAATGATTTGACCAATACATATGTAAAATGGTTAGATGCGACTTTTTCAACCATTCCTGAAGAGGTGCAACAAAAGTTTTATTCAAAGTTAGATCAATGGTTATTCCATTTACATTCATTATTGCAAGGTTCAACTATTCAAAGTGAGGCAAGAGAACAAATTTTATCGTCGGCTCGTTCCTTTCATCCGGCTCTACAGGATCTTTCCGATATGAAAAAATTAACGATTGATCAGCTGCATTATTTAAATCAGCAGCACACAGCAAGGCATCGACTATATTCCTTCATACAAGGAGGGGTCACGGGTTCAGGTGGAGGAGTCACAATGATGACGGACTTCCCATTAATGGCCATTATTAATTTACGAACCGTCCAATTAACGGCAATGACCTATGGTTATGATGTCAGGATTCCGTATGAGATGATGATGTCATTAAAAGTGTTTCATGCGGCAACTTTACCGAATCATATGAAAATGTATGGATGGGAAAACTTATTGGATGATCTTGAGACGAAGGATTCATTATATTTTTATGATGGTAGTGAGCAATTAACGAATGCCACTTGGTTACAGGAACCGCTGAAACAAATCATGAAGTTAATGGCAATTTCTTTATTCAGCAAGAAAAAAACATCCAAATGGCCGATCATCAGTATGGCAATTGGGGCCGGAATCAATTACCAGTTAACAAGAAAGGTCACACAATATGCAGAAAAGTATTATCAATACCGTTATTTACAAGCGAAAAGAGAGGATCAATCGTGAGTGTAATCGAACATAAAAAGAATGCAGCGAAACGAATAGTGGTTGGAATCATTACTATTAGTGATACGAGGACAAAAGAAACAGATAAAAGTGGATTACTTATAAAAGATCTTCTTCATCAACATCAACATGAAGTCGTTTTTCATGAAATCGTGAAAGATGAAAAAACACCGATTCAGTCTACTATTCAATCGTTCATCAATTCAGGACAAATCGATGTCATTCTTCTAAATGGGGGAACTGGACTGGCCCCTCGAGATGTAACGATTGAAACGGTGCAACCAATGTTTGAAAAAGAAATATCCGGATTTGGTGAAATATTCCGAATGTTGAGCTATACAGAGGATATTGGTTCTGCAGCGATTCTTTCAAGAGCTGCCGCAGGTGTATTAAAGCAAGTGGCGATATTTGCTATGCCTGGGTCTACAGGTGCTGTGAAATTAGCTATGAATAAATTAATTCTCCCAGAAATAGGGCATATTGTAAGTGAAATAAAAAAAACAAAGTAAAAGCCAGTATCGAATAGGATGCTGGCTTTTACCTTGTTTTGGTTTAATCTAATCTTTAGAAAATGAAATTTGGGGATCGGTTCGAAACCAAATCCATAAATCATTAATCGTAGAGGCTAGATGACTAATTTCACTGTTTAGGCTGCATGACTTTTGAAAGTTCTCCTCTTCCTCTAATTGGCTTTGCTTGTAATTAATCAGGTTTTCAATTTCTTTAATACGATCGGGAATTTTTCCTCGAATGACTTCCCAATTATCGATGATTTTCTTTTGTTCCTCTTCCTTATAATCCTCCCAATTTTTCGTCCATGCAGGAATGCGAATACCGAGACGCTTATTATAAATGAAAGTCAATTTTCTCAGTCCTTTTTTTATTTTAGCGGTTAAAATTAACAATTGGATTGGCACTATTGCTAGGCGATGTACATGTTCACTATTAACTTTATTCTAGCCCTTCAAATGGTGCAATGATGATTCCGCAAATTCTTTTCTGATCTGTAAAATATGATTTTCCATTAAATTCTTCGCAAGTTCGCCATTGCCAGAAGCAATCGCTAAATAAATTTGTTTATGTTCATCGATCGTATCCTCTATACGTTCAGGGTTTGAAAACCTTTGCATACGAGTAGCCCGGATGTTATCTTGCAGTTGCCCGTTAAGTGTTTGAATTAATGTTAAAAAGATCGTGTTGTTAGAGGCGCTGACAATATTGATATGAAAATTCACATCTGCTTTCAATCCCAATTCCACATCGTTTTTGGCAATCACCATGTCTTCAAGCGCTTGACGGATTTTCTCCAAATCTTTTGAGGTTGCTCTATGGGAAGCAAGGTAAGCGCACTCCATCTCAAGCACACGGCGAAGTTCAAGCATTTCATAGACGAGTTTTCTCTCTGTATTTACAATAGCAGAGGAAAGCTCCTCTCCGAAAGATTGAAATTCTATTGATTTTATAAAACTACCACTTCCTTGCCTAGTCTCAATGATCCCTTTCATTTCTAATTTACGAAGTGCTTCCCTTACCGATGTTCGACTAACCTTGAATTGGCTAGCCAGTTCCCTTTCAGTTGGAAGTTTATCTCCTTGCTTCATATCACCGTTTAAGAAGTGTTCTTTTAGTTGATCCACAATCACTTGGTAAGTTTTTTTCTTTGATTGCGGTGCCATTTAAGTCACATCCTTCTTCATCACTTAAATTGTAATTATCATACCGGAACTAAGTAATTTAATCAATTTTACGAAATGTTTCAATTATTGATATTTTCAGACATATAGGTATAATAAAAATGGTTAGACCAATTAAAGTTTGGTAGGACCAATTATATTGATAAAAACGAGTTTCTAAAAAAATAAAGCGGGGGAAAGAGTAATGAATAGAGCAACAGATGAATTTGTAGCAGAATTAAAAGAGATTTTATCAGAGAGTCAAGTTTCGATAAATGAGACGGTTTTGGAGCAGCATAGCAAAGATGAATCCTATCATGCGATCAGTAAGCCAGATGTCGTGGTGTTTCCGATGACGACTAAAGAGGTGAGTGAGGTAATTAAGCTCGCAAATCAGTATCAAGTGCCGGTCGTTCCATTTGGTCTTGGTTCAAGTTTAGAAGGACATGTCATCCCGTATGATCGGGGAATGACCATCGATTTTTCACTTATGAATAAAGTATTAGAGATCCGGGAAAATGACTTTCTAGTAAAGGTTCAACCTGGAGTGACACGCTCACAATTGAATAAAGAGTTAAAAAAATATGGTTTGTTTTTTTCAGTCGATCCTGGGGCTGATGCGACGATGGGAGGAATGGCAGCAACAAATGCTAGCGGAACTACAGCGGTCAAATACGGTGTCATGCGCGACCAAGTTCGTGATTTAGAAGTGGTTCTTGCAGATGGTTCTATTATTCATACAGGAAATTTAGCAGCGAAATCTTCTTCTGGTTATCATTTGAATGGTCTTTTTGTTGGGTCTGAAGGGACATTAGGTTGTTTTACGGAATTAACATTAAGAGTTTACGGGATCCCAGAATACATATTGGCGGCCAGAGCATCCTTTCCAACGGTTGATGATGCGGTAGAAGCGGTTGTAGCTATTTTACAGGCTGGTATTCCAGTTGCAAGAGTGGAGCTTGTAGATGAGCCCTCTATGAAGCAAGTAAATCAATATAGTGAAACAGACTATAAAGAACAACCGACACTATTTTTAGAGTTTCATGGGAATGAGGCTGGATTAAAACAGGATGTCCAATTTATGAAGGAAATTGTTTTGGATAAAAACTGTGTAGGGATCGAATTTGAAACAGACAATGCTGCCCGCCACCGGTTATGGGAAGCTCGTCATCATTTAGCTTATGCATATGTTCATGGATATCCAGGGAAAAAGCTAATGGTCACAGATGTATGCCTTCCAATCTCTGAATTATCGGGGGCTATTCACCATTCAAGAAAGACGCTTGATTTATTAGGATTAAATGGGGGAATCGTTGGCCATGTTGGAGATGGAAACTTTCATGTTCTCTTAATGATTGACATGAATGATAAAGAAGAGGTGGCCAAAGCAGATGATTTTAATGAACAGATTGTGATGTATGCATTAGAACGTGGAGGAACTTGTACAGGAGAACATGGGGTAGGCATAGGGAAACAGAAATACCAAGAAAAAGAGCATGGAGAGGCCCTGAATGTTATGAGAAAAATCAAACAAGCACTTGACCCACACCATTTATTCAATCCTAATAAAATTTTGAAGATGGGGAAATAGGGCTATATAGATGAAGATTCTAGAAACCATCAGTATGTTAGCTGGGAAGTATTTTGCTCTTTGGGTCATTTTAATTGCTTGTATTGCTTTTTTTATCCCTGCCCCATTTTTATTTTTTAAAGGATATATTACGATCCTATTAGGAATTGTGATGTTTGGGATGGGATTAACACTAAAGGCGAATGATTTTAAGATTGTATTTACTAAGCCACTTCCGGTCATCATTGGTGTTTGTGCACAGTTTATCATCATGCCGCTCACTAGTTTTGCGATTGCGTATTTATTGAATATGCCAGCCGAATTAGCTGCGGGACTCGTGTTATTGGGATCTGTTCCGGGGGGAACCGCTTCAAATGTAATGGTGTATCTAGCGAAAGGGAATGTACCATTGTCGATCGCGATGACATCGGTTTCTACTTTATTAGCCCCAATTGTTACACCATTTATTTTGCTATGGTTGGCTGGACAATGGATGCCTGTAGATACAATGGCGATGTTTATGTCTATTATTCAAGTGATCATTATTCCGATTATTTTAGGCCTTGTCGTTCGAAGATTTTTACCAAGTGTAGTGGATAAAAGTATCCATGTGATTCCCTTAATTTCGGTCCTTGCGATTATTACGATCGTTTCGGCTGTCGTTTCTGGGAATGCGGAAACAATCGCTTCAGCGGGATTCATTATTTTCATGGCTGTGATGCTTCATAATACGTTCGGGTTATTCCTTGGGTATGTTGTGGCACGTATACTCGGCCTGGATGAAAGTAATCGTCGGGCGATCTCCATAGAAGTTGGCATGCAGAATTCTGGCTTAGGAGTCGCTTTGGCCACCGCTCATTTTGGTCCATTAGCTGCATTGCCAAGTGTTGTTGGTGCTGTTTGGCATAATATTTCTGGACCGATTCTCGCCACATATTGGTCGAAAAAGCCTGTGGAGCAAGAGCAACTATCTCATTCACATCCATCCAATCATACGAAAGATGCACATATTTAATGTGTAAAACAGTCTTTTCTTTGTGAAAAGGCTGTTTTTAAGAGATGTAGTATCCAATTAAACTAATAAATTTAAAAAATAATAAATTTTTATGCAATAACTACTTGAAACGTATGGGAGAAAGTGATATTCTTTATTCATATTAAACAGGAATAAAAATAAAATTATATGAATAATTATACTTTTCAAGGAGGATATACATTATGGGAAAAAAAGTCGTTCTTGCTTATTCTGGGGGCTTAGATACTTCCGTAGCGATACAATGGTTAATTGATAAAGGGTACGAAGTGGTTGCATGTTGTTTAGATGTAGGTGAAGGAAAGGATTTGCAGTTTGTCCAAGAGAAAGCATTGCAAGTAGGTGCGGTTGAAAGTTATATGATCGATGCAAAAGAGGAGTATGCAAATGATTATGCATTAACAGCTCTTCAAGCACACACACTATATGAAGGGAAGTATCCGCTCGTTTCTGCACTTTCTAGACCACTTATTTCTAAAAAATTAGTTGAAGTAGCTGAGAAAGAAGGAGCAGTTGCAGTCGCACATGGATGTACGGGAAAAGGAAATGACCAAGTGCGTTTTGAAGTATCTATTAAAGCATTAAATCCAAATCTTGAAGTGCTAGCTCCTGTCCGTGATTGGAAATGGTCAAGAGAAGAAGAAATTGAATATGCAAAAGAAAGAGGAATCCCTGTTCCAATCAACTTAGATAGCCCATATTCAATTGACCAAAACCTATGGGGAAGAAGTAATGAGTGTGGAATTTTAGAAGATCCGTGGGCTGCGCCACCAGAAGATGCTTATGATTTAACAGCAAGTCTTGAAGATACTCCAGATACACCAGAAATCATTGAAATCGGATTTGAAAAAGGAGTTCCTGTTACACTAAATGGAAAATCTTATACATTGGCTGAATTAATTCTTGAATTGAACGAAGTAGCTGGAAAACATGGAGTTGGAAGAATTGACCATGTAGAAAACCGTCTTGTAGGGATTAAATCAAGAGAAGTGTATGAATGTCCAGGCGCAATGACATTAATTACGGCTCATAAAGAACTGGAAGATTTAACACTAGTAAAAGAATTAGCACACTTCAAACCGATCATCGAAAAGAAAATGACGGAGCTTATATATGAAGGATTATGGTTCTCACCATTAAAAAGTGCGCTTCAAGCATTCTTAAATGAATCTCAAAAATTTGTAACAGGTACAGTACGTGTGAAATTATTCAAAGGGCATGCAATCGTTGAAGGAAGAAAATCAGATTTTTCCTTATACAATGAAAAATTAGCGACTTATACAAAAGAGGATGAATTTGATCATAATGCAGCGGTTGGTTTCATTGAACTTTGGGGACTTCCAACAGTTGTGAATTCAATGGTTCATCAAGATAAGGAGAAGGTTCAAGCATGAAAAAATTATGGGGCGGACGTTTCCAAAAATCAGCAGAAAAATGGGTAGACGAATTCGGAGCTTCCATCTCATTTGACCAAGAATTAGTGTTTGAAGATCTTGAAGGAAGTTTGGCTCATGTTACCATGCTTGGTAAGTGTGGGATTCTGACAAATGAGGAAGCAGAGCAAATAAAAGCGGGATTAAACAAATTAAAAGAAAAAGTCCTTAATGAAGAACTTTCTTTCTCAACGGATCAAGAGGACATCCATTTAAATTTAGAAAAACATCTTATCGATGAAATTGGCCCAGTCGGTGGAAAACTTCATACAGGAAGAAGCCGTAATGACCAAGTTGCGACAGATATGCATCTATATTTAAAGAAGCAAGTGTCTTTCATTATTGAATTAATCGAGAAGTTTCAAGAAGTAATCCTAAAAAAAGCTGAGGTGCATGTTGAGACACTTGCACCTGGCTATACCCATTTGCAAAGGGCCCAACCTATTTCCTTTGGCCATCATTTAATGGCGTATTTTTGGATGCTTCAACGGGATAAGGAACGTTTTCAAGAGGGAATAAAGCGTACGGATGTTTCACCACTTGGGTCAGGTGCCCTTGCAGGAACGACATTTCCGATAGACCGTAAGTTGACGGCATCCCTTTTAAATTTTTCATCTGTTTATGAGAATAGTATGGATGCTGTAAGTGATCGGGATTTCATTTTAGAGTTCTTGAGTGCCTCTTCCATTATGATGATGCATTTATCTCGTCTTGCCGAGGAAATGATTCTTTGGTCAAGTCAGGAGTTTCAATTTATCGAAATGGATGATACATTTTCCACGGGAAGTAGTATTATGCCACAAAAGAAAAATCCTGATATGGCCGAGCTTATTCGTGGGAAAACGGGACGCGTGTATGGAAATCTATTCTCCTTGTTAACGGTTCTTAAAGGTTTACCATTAGCCTACAACAAGGACATGCAGGAAGATAAAGAGGGAATGTTTGATACTGTACATACGGTTATCGGCTCATTGAAGATCTTTACAGGCATGATTGAAACGATGAAAGTAAATGAAAAGCGTTTGCATGATGCTGTTCACCATGATTTTTCGAATGCAACAGAATTAGCAGATTATTTAGCAACAAAAGGCATTCCATTTAGGGAAGCTCATGAAATTGTTGGGAAACTTGTTCTCCATTGCATTCATAATCAATGTTATTTAGCCGATTTGTCCATGGAGGATTTAAAAGAAGCTTCACAAGTTATTGAAGAAGATATCTATGAAGTGCTATCCCCTTTCCAAGCAGTGAAGAGAAGAAATTCTCTTGGCGGAACAGGGTTCGAGCAAGTGAAACAACAAATTAAAACAGGACAACAATTGATTTAATAAAAAAAGGGCTGTTGTTATGCAGGATAGCCCTTTTTTTGTTATTTCTCTATTGAATGGTTGGAATCATGGGTTTCAGCTTTAAGGGACGATCCCTGTTTGAAATAAAAAAGCTGTCCTAGAAGGAATCCCCTTTTTAGGACAGCTTTTTCTATTGGTGATCTTACCTTCTTATTCTTTATCAGTTCGTACAACAAGAACATCGCAACGGGCGGAACGAATAATATGTTCGGAAACGCTTCCAATTAAGAAACGTTCCACCGCATTTAATCCTGTAGCCCCACAAATGATTAAATCTGCTTCCACTTTTTTCGCAATATCTTTTGAAATCACTACTTTTGGTGAGCCATATTCAACAAAAGTGTTAATAGATGTGACTCCTTTTTCTTCCGCTTGTTTTTTATAGTCATCAAGTAATTCATTTCCATATTTTTCGGCACGCTCAGCAATAGAACGGTCATACGCTTCAATAGCAGCGAAAGAGCGAGTATCAATCACATGTACAAGGTTAATAGTTGCGTCATTACGTTTTGCAATTTCAATTGATTTTTTAAATGCCCATTCTGCTTCTTTAGAACCATCAACTGCAACAACAATATTTTCATATTTCATTGTCATAGCTTATACCTCCCTTTTACTAGATTTTACAATAAAAATGGTTGAATAGCAGTAAGTTTTTATCAAATTCTATAAAAGAGTTACAAAATTTTGTCTTTTATTACGAAAAGGTGAACAAAGGAGTGAAGAAGTTGAAATTACGTGAAAAGAATGAAGTTTTTTCTTTCGATTCCCAAGCTATCCAAGAAGTAACAGACCAAATAATGGAGGCTTATTCAACTGGAGTCGTTGATCATTTTGATCAGGGGAGAGAAATCGAAGTGGTTGAAAAGGATTTAGGTTAGGGATAAAGAGGGGGCTGTCTCAAAATTTTCTATGACCTTTAGGATCAAGGAAGGGATGAGACAGCCTCCCTATCATCCTGCCTTAACGGGCAGTAAAACCTCCACTGAATTATTTAACTATTTGTAATTCTTTCGGAAACTTAGTTAATACTTCAACACCTGTTTCCGTCACATATACATCATCTTCAATTCGTACACCTGCGATTTCTGGTACATAAATACCAGGTTCAATTGTAAAGACCATTCCTTGTTCGATTTTGAGTTCGTTTGTCTCTGTTAGGGAAGGATATTCATGAACACTAATTCCTAAACCATGGCCTAAGCGATGAGGGAAATAATCTCCATAGCCTGCTTCCGCAATGATTTTTCTAGCGGTTAAATCTAATTCTTTTGCTTTTACCCCTGGTTTTACTGCATGAACGGCAGCTTTTTCTGCTTTTAACACCGTTTCGTATATTTCCAATTGCTTATCGTTTAGATCACCATAAGCTACAGTTCTAGTGATGTCAGAACAATAGCCTTCATATACGACTCCTAAATCGAATAAGACAAGATCTCCTTTTTTCACTTTGGTTACTCCTGGAGTGCCATGTGGAGAAGCTGCATTTTTCCCAGTTAGAACCATTGTTGAGAAAGACATTTCCGCAATCCCTTGCTTTTTCATTTCAAATTCAATCGCGGCAAGGATCTCAAGCTCAGATTTCCCTTCTGTAATTTCATTTACCCCTGCTTGAACAGCCAGATCGGCATATTCAGCGGCCTTTCTTAATAAGTTGAGTTCGTGCTCATCTTTGATCATTCTAAGTTGATGAAGCTTTTCTTCTGCGCCGATAAAAGCAGCATCGGAAAAACAATATTGTAATTGTTCAAAACGTTCCACGTTTAAATGCTCTTTTTCAATAGCGATTTTACGAATAGATGAGACACGGCTATTTGTGCTTCTTTCAATCATTTCCCATGGGTTTTCAATATCCGTGTAACCGATTAACTCATATCCCCATCCAGCTCGCTTCGCATCTTCAATTTCCATTTGGGGACAGATTAGAAAAGGTTCTTTTTCAGCGAACACCCCAATGGCTAACAGGCGTTCATTAGGGTCACTTCGAAAACCACTTAAGTAAAACACATTATCAGGTAAGGTGATAAAGGAAAAATCAATCTCTTTCTCTTTCATCCAGTCCATTAGATTTTCAAGTCTTTGATTCATGTTGTATGATTCCTCACTTATAAAAATATTTACTATATAAAAGGGTATCAAAACTGATAGGGGAATGTAAACTTCCTGCCTATGCAGTTGATTATTTTGCAGGAAAAAGCTACAGTTTAAGCGAATATGTGCAAAGGAACATTGTATAAGGAAGGAGTTTTCATAAATGAAAGTATCATATCACGGACATTCAGTCGTCAAAATTGAAACAAAAGGTAAAACGATTTTAATCGATCCATTTATCAATGGAAACGAATTGACTGATTTAAAAGTAGAAGATGAAAAGCCAGATGTCATCATTTTGACACATGGACATGGAGACCATGTGGGCGATACGGTTGAATTAGCTAAAAGAAATCAATCGCTCGTGATCGCAGTGAATGAACTAGCGGTTTACTTAAGTCACCAAGGTTTAAATACCCATCCGATGCATATTGGGGGTTCTTATTCATTTGATTTTGGAAAAGTGAAATTCACGCAAGCTTTTCATGGAAGCGGTTTAGAGACAGTGGATGGAGAATTTTTATATATGGGAATGCCAGCAGGGGTGTTAATGATGGTAGAGGGGAAAACGATTTACCATGCAGGGGACACAGGCCTATTCTCAGATATGAAATTAATTGGGGAGCTTCATCCGATCGATCTAGCTTTCTTGCCGATTGGGGATAATTTCACAATGGGTCCAGAAGATGCTGCCTTAGCAGCTAAGTTTCTAAAAGCGAAGAAAGTGGTTCCAGTTCATTACAATACCTTCCCACCAATTAAACAAGATCCGCAAAAATTCCTTACTTTATTAGAAGGTGACATTGGAAAAGTGATGAATCCTGGGGATGTTCTTGACATTTAAATTTCGACCTAGATGAAGAATGGGGTTGTCCTCAAAATAATGCTAGCTCTCTCGAATTTAAAGAGTAGAAATGAAGTTAGCACTATTAGGGACAACCTTTTTTCCCCGTTTATCCCACCTTAAAGGGCAGTAAAACCTTTTATAAAATTTTCTGTTCTGTGCCCGGATTTTAACATGAAATTGCAAATCCCCTCTTGGAATTATTTTCCTTATAACCCAATCGTTTTCACTTCCATCATAAACTTCTCTATCCTATGAAACTATCGGAATATGCCTAACGGTAAACTAAAGCATCTTTAAGGGAGCATGATGTTAAGTAATAGGAAAGTTTGGATCCATGGCTTTTTCTTTTAATCAATAATAGCGTCGGATATGCATAATATGTAGAGAAGGGGGAGTAAAATGAGACAGAAATACATTTTAATCTTACTACTTGCAGGTCTGTTACTTTATTATGCTGTTCCACGATTAAATATTTATGCTTCTGGTATAGAGGGGCTTTTCTCGGTGGTTTGGCTTGTATTTGCCATAATTGTGATTGCTGGCAATTTATCTGCCTCATTGTATAGTCCAACAAGAGTGGAGAAACTTTCCACATCATTATCAACACCTAAGAAAATAAAAAAAGATTCCATGCGATCATATGGGTAAGCTAAGCAATGTTTCTTTTAAAAAAGAGGGGATATGGTAAACTATACTAGATGGGCGATTGTATCCAATAAGGATGGACGCCCACTTTTTTTATGATTAAAGTTTCATGCACTCGACATTATTGAATCGCATAGTCATTCATTTTATAATATAGATACTGGATGAACGGGAAAGGAATAGGTGAAGAGTTTGGCTACTAAACATGAACAAATATTACATTATATTGAGGGATTGTCTATTGGAGAAAAGATCTCTGTCAGGCAAATTGCGAAAGCGTTAAGTGTCAGTGAGGGGACTGCTTATCGTGCAATTAAAGACGCAGAAATTAAAGGATTTGTGAGTGCGATTGAACGTGTAGGGACCATTCGTATCGAACAGAAGAAAAAAGAAAACATTGAAAAGCTCACATATGCCGAAGTGATTAATATCGTGGATGGGCAAGTATTGGGTGGTCGAACAGGACTTCATAAGACATTGAATAAATTTGTCATTGGGGCCATGAAGCTTGATGCGATGATGAGATATACTGGGGCAGGAAACTTATTAATCGTCGGAAATCGGACGAAGGCCCATGAACATGCGCTACAAGCTGGAGCCGCTGTATTAATTACAGGTGGGTTTGATACTGAAGAACATGTAAAAAAACTAGCGGATGAATTAGAGCTTCCCGTTATTTCGACAAGCTATGATACTTTCACCGTTGCCACGATGATTAATCGTGCGATCTATGACCAACTCATCAAAAAAGAAATCACGCTTGTGGGGGATATTCTTACACCATTAGAGAAAACCGTTTATTTAATGTTAGAGGCGACGGTTGAAGAGTGGATCGATAAAAATAAAGAGACCTTTCATAGTCGCTTTCCAGTAGTTGACAGACAAATGAAAGTTCAAGGGATGGTTACAGCGAAAGACATTATGGGATTTGAATCCGATTTGTCCATTGAAAAAGTGATGACCAAAAACCCTATTACTGTAAGCGTACGTACAAGTGTTGCTTCAGCAGCTCATATTATGATTTGGGAAGGAATAGAAGTTTTACCTGTAGTAGATGATCAAAATAAATTGCAAGGAATCATTAGCCGTCAAGATGTTTTAAAAGCATTGCAAATGACACAAAGACAACCTCAAGTTGGAGAAACGATTGATGATATTGTGACAAATCAATTAGAAATGGTGGATACGAAAAAAGGCAATCAAGATACATACAAATTTGAAGTAACACCACAAATGACGAATCAGCTTGGAACGATTTCCTACGGTGTGTTTACAACCATAGTAGCAGAGGCGGCCAATCGAGCATTGCGACTATTGAAGAAAGGGGACTTAGTAGTCGAAAATATTACGGTCTATTTTTTAAAACCGGTTCAGATGGAAAGCATGATTGAAGTTTGTCCAAAGGTTTTGGAAGTAGGACGTAAATTTGGAAAAGTGGATGTGGAAGTTTTTAATGAAGGAACCCTTGTTGGGAAAGTATTAATGATGTGCCAGCTTATCGAGCGCAGCTAAAAAGCCGCTCCTATTAAAAGGAAACGGCCATTTTAGGATTGCGGACGGGAATCCTCTACCTCATTAGAGGAGAGATGAGAGTACGCTTTTGTCGAAATCCCCTTGTGGGATGGCAAGACAAAACATGATATACTACTTACAAGAACAAGTGTTCTTTGAAAACTGCATTATATGGGGTTGTGGTGAAGAAAGAACAGTCACCACGTAAAATAATGCCTGTCATGTGGGAAAGACCCACTCATTTGAAACCATTGCAAGGTTCGGAATGAACCTTCGTGGAGGGCAGGTCGATAGACCACCCGATGAAGCGAGAAGCTCAGTCAATTCATTGACGGGTAGTTCACTTTATTCTAGCTCTTCTGCTTCTTTTTTCACATATGGCAAATGAAAGCGGTAAGATTTCATTCCAGCCCAAAAGCTTGCAAAACCAATGAGGACAAAAACACCTGCTACGATAAACCCCACTGTGGTTTGTTGAATGAAAACAGTATTAATACCAAATAAACCGACAAATAACCCAAGTGCCATACTAGATTTAGCTGAAAGCCATTTCTTTTCCATTGGAAGACGGCTTCGGACGTACTTAACTTTATAAAAAATATAAAAAGAAAAAGAAACGACGATAAAAAATACTAAAACGGGCATCTCTGTATAACCTCCAAATGAAACAATCGTTGTTCTTTTATTTTAACGATTTTGTCGAATAAATTCTACCATTATATAAGAAGGGGATTTCAGTATGAAAAAAAAGATATTAGAAAAAGTGAAAGAGTATTCTACGATTATTGTGCACCGACATGTTCGACCAGACCCAGACGCATATGGTTCGCAAGGGGGATTAGTTGAAATCTTAAAAACATCTTTTCCAGATAAACAAATTTACGCAGTTGGAAATGATGAGCCTTCTTTATCTTTCATGAGAAAGATGGATGAAATTTCTGATGATCAGTATGAGGGTGCACTTGTGATTGTTTGTGATACGGCCAATCAAGAGCGTATATGTGATAAACGTTATTCTCTTGGTAGCTATTTAATTAAAATTGATCATCATCCGAATGAAGATCCATATGGTGATATGAGATGGGTGGATACATCGGCAAGCTCTGTCAGTGAAATGATTTATAATTTTTATTTAAGCCATAAAGAGGATGGATTAAAGATGACGGATGAAGCGGCACGGCTACTTTTTGCGGGAATTGTCGGGGATACAGGAAGATTTATCTATCCAAGTACAACAAATAAAACATTTGACTATGCAGGAGATCTAATACGGTATGATTTTGACCGAACCAATTTATTTAATAAAATGTATGAAGTCGATCCTAAAGTATTAAAGCTACAAGGATTTATTTTACAAAATTTCGAGTGGCGTCCAAATGGAATTGCCTCAATGGTCATCCGAAAAGAATTATTGGAACAGTTTGATGTTTCCGTTCCAGAGGCGTCTCAACTTGTCAGCAGTTTAGGAAATGTAAAAGATATAAAAGCATGGGCATTCTTTATTGAAGAGGATGATCAGATCCGTGTTCGCCTTCGTTCAAAAGGACCGATTATAAACGAAGTGGCCAAGAAATTTAATGGTGGCGGTCATCCACTTGCAGCAGGAGCTTCCATTTATCATTGGGAAGAAGTAGATGAGGTAATGAAAGAATTAGAGTCGATTTGTTAAAGGGATAGAAAGAGCGGGGAGTACCTGCTCTTTCTATTAAGTCGCAAGCCGTAACTCTAAATAAATTTGTACTTTTGTAAAAAAATATATCTCTTTCACTTTCACATTATATCTCTTATCATTTATTTTCACCGTTTTGTTTTCAATGGTTTTCTTAATAAGATCTTTATTTTGATACACCGTATTTAAATCCTTTGCTAAAAGGACATTCAAATCTTCCTTTATCATTTCTTCCACTTCAAAGATACTATGGGAATCCTCAATTTTATATCGGTCAAAATTGGTGATCTTCACTTCGACCTTTTGAACAGTCAGCATTTCTTGATTCTTTTTATTCAACTTCTTAAATTCCTCTTGCCAGATCGATATATGTGATTTTAGATCTGTGATATCTGCTTTTTGACGTTCGATGATATTCGTTTGCTCCTCTTGAAGGACCCCAAACATGTAAATGAAAATAAGCCAGCTTATACAACCACCGATGGTTACTCCCGATAAGAAGATTTGCCAATTTTTCTTTTTTGAAATTTGCGGAACTCTCATGAAGATATATGCTCCTGTGTGAACCAAGAAATAATAAGAGCCGCTGTCTGTGCTCCACCCATGGCAGATAGTATAAATAAAAACTGTTTAAATAAAGTTTTCGTATCACCATCAAGAAACCCTTTTTCAAAACTATATAATGTATCAAAGGTTCCTCCGATACTGGCAATAATCGCCCAAATTCTTAAACTACTAGAAATTTGATAAATTTCCGTTAAGGGTGGTTTTCCTGTAATAAAGGAGGCTAGCCCTCCAATAAATGACCCGCCAAGCATAACACCAAGTGCAATAAAAAAACATTTAAAAAACTCTGGAAAAAAGGCCTCTGCCAATAGAATCCACTCCATTCATTTACATGATCTTTCTTTTGTATGAAACACCTCTTCTATCAATATATGGACATCTCTACCTATGTATGAAAAGAGAACATATTTTCCTTTTATCATTTTCACCTCTATAATGAATTCAAAAGAGTGTTTAGAAAACGGAAGGCCCCCAACGATTCGAGGGGGGCGGCTAGACAAAGAAAAGGGTGTGTGTGACCTTGTCATTTGTTCATTTACAAATAACAACAGGTTATAGTCTTTTATCAAGTACGATTTCAATCGATCAGCTCATTCATCGAGCGAAAGAGCTCGAGTTTCAGGCGCTTGCCATTACAGATCGAAATGTCATGTATGGTGTCATCCCTTTTTATCAGGCCTGTAAAGAGAAAGGGATTAAGCCCATTATAGGTTTGACTTTAGATGTGTTCAGTGTAACGGGGGAGGAGCAATCGTTTCCTCTTGTTTTACTTGCTAAAAACCAAAAGGGGTATCAGAATTTATTAAAGCTTTCTAGCGCCGTCCAAACGAAATCGAAAACTGGAGTACCGGCTAAATGGTTAAAAGCGTATTCCGAGGGTTTATTGGCCTTTACTCCTGGATTAGAAGGGGAAGTGGAATACCATTTACTCCATGAAGACATTGCAAAAGCAGAACAGGCGATTTTGACATACCAAAAGTTTTTTGCAAAAAATTGTTTTTATTTAAGTCTACAAAACCATCAAAAGGTTGAAGAGAAGAAAATCCTTCCCCACTTGCTTTCTTTAAGTGAAAAATTACAACTACCATGTATAGTCTCGAATGATGTGAGATTTTTACATAAAGAAGATTCCTTTGCTTATCAATGTGCCCTTCTGATTCGAGACGGAAAAAAATTATCAGAAGAGAGGGAAGAGCAAGTTATCGGGGAATATCATTTAAAAACAAAAAAAGAGATGCAAGAACTTTTTGAAGCCTACCCAAGTGCACTCCAATCTACAATCGACATCGCAAAACAATGCCAAGTCGAAATCTTATTTAATCAAACATTGCTTCCGAAGTATCCAGTTTCTGAAGGGAGAAGTGCGAAGGATGTATTATATCAACTTTGTTATTCAGGATTAAAAAAAATTGGCAAAGAAAATGAGAAAACATATGTCGAAAGACTTCAATATGAACTGGATATTATCACTCGAATGGGATTTAGTGATTATTTTTTAATTGTTTGGGATTTTATGAAATATGCAAGAGAACAAGGAATATTGACAGGGCCTGGGAGAGGATCAGCTGCAGGGTCTCTAGTGGCCTATGTTCTTCAGATCACAAAGGTAGATCCTTTAGAGTATGACTTGCTATTTGAACGTTTCTTAAACCCGGAAAGAATTACCATGCCTGATATTGATTTAGATTTCCCTGACCATCGTAGGGATGAAGTGATCGAATATGTGAAAAATAAATATGGAGATTTACATGTTGCACAAATTATTACGTTTGGAACATTGTCAGCCAAGGCTGTGATGAGAGATGTTGCCCGTTCATTTGGTTTTAACACGAAAGAACTTGAGCAACTTTCAAGAATGATTCCGACGCGATTGGGAATCACATTAAAAGATGTCTATGATCAATCAAAGCCATTTCGAGATTGGGTACATGAATCAAAGAATCATGCAAAATTATTCCAAACCGCTTTAAAATTAGAAGGGTTACCGAGACATACATCAACACATGCAGCGGGGGTCGTGATTACAGAACGTCCGTTAGTGGAACATCTTCCCGTCCAAGAAGGCAATAATGGGATCTTTTTGACGCAATTTCCTATGGATATATTAGAGAAAATCGGTCTACTAAAAATTGACTTTCTCGGCCTACGTAATTTAACGATTTTGGAGAGAATTATGGAATCCATTTATTTCTCAACAGGTCAAAAGGTAGATCTTTCACGAATCCCAATGGATGATCCAAAGACTTTCCAACTATTAAGTGATGGCCATACAACGGGAGTTTTTCAACTAGAATCAGATGGAATGAGAAAGGTTTTATCCACTTTAAAACCGACTGAATTCGAAGATATTGTGGCAGTAAATGCCTTATACCGTCCGGGTCCAATGGAAAATATTCCAACATATATTGAACGTAAGCATGGGAAAAAGGTGGAATATCCTCATGAAGATTTGAAAGGGATTTTACAAAAAACGTATGGGGTGCTGATCTACCAAGAACAAATCATGCAAATTGCCTCTAAAATGGCTGGTTTTACATTAGGAGAAGCAGACCTATTGCGTAGAGCGGTAAGTAAGAAGAAAAAAGAAGTATTAACAAGTGAAAGAAAGCATTTTGTTAAAGGGTCTTTGGGGCGTGGATACAGTGAAGAAACCGCCCATGATATGTATGATCTTATTGTTCGATTTGCCAATTATGGATTTAACCGAAGTCATGCGGTAGCCTACAGTTTTATTGCTTACCAACTTGCCTATTTAAAAGCTCATTTCCCCGTGTATTTTATGGCCGCATTATTTACATCTGTCATTGGAAATGAAGAAAAAATAGCTCAATACGTGAAGGAAGCAAAGGAAATGGGAATCAACATTTTGCCACCTTCCATTCAAAAAAGCCAATTCCCTTTTCGAGTAGAAAAAGACGGAATACGCTTTAGTCTTGGCGCAATTAAAGGGGTAGGAGTAGCGGCACTCAGAGAAATCATTAGTGCGCGAAAAGACCGCTCTTTTCATGATCTATTTGACTTTTGTTTAAGGGTGTCCCCCTCAGCTGTGAATCGAAAGACGATAGAATCACTTGTTTTTTCTGGGGCGATGGATGATTTTGGTGTCGACCGCGCTACATTATTAGCCAGTATCGATCCCGCTTTAGCCCATGTTGAAATTGTCAAACCATTCCAGGATGAACAGAGTGATTTATTTGACGGGGAAGAATTTTTCCCTAAGCCAAAATATACAGAAGTCGATCCGCTTACATTAGAACATCAATTGTCATTTGAAAAAGAGGTGTTGGGCCTTTATTTGTCCAATCATCCCGTTACGCCGTATAAAGATGTTTTTTCAGTATTATCAACGGTTTCGATTATCGATGTAAAAGAAGGAATGCGAAATATTCGGTTGGGAGTCATGATGAATGATATGAAAACGATTCGGACGAAGAAAGGGGAAGTAATGGCTTTTCTCACTTTATCTGATGATACTGGGGATATAGATGCCGTTGTATTTCCAGAAGTGTATAAACGGAACTCGGCTAAATGTCAAAAGGGCAAGATCGGTCTATTAGAAGGGAAAATCGGAAAACGAAATGGGAAACTGCAATTCATCGTTTCTGCTGTATTCCAGCTAGAAGAAGCCATTGAATGGACAAATGAGGCCAAACAACGATTATATTTAAAAATAAACGATCATAATGAAACAAAGGACATCTTAAATCAAGTCTACTCTATATTAAAAAAATATAGAGGGAACACCGTCGTTATTTTATTTTATGAAAGCAATCATCGAACCATCCAATTAAGAAGGAAAAATTGGGTGGAACCAAATGATTCATGTTTGGAAGAGCTAAAAAAAATATTGGGAGCTGAAAGTGTCGTTTTAAAGCCCTTTATAGAGCCAAGTTAGGATGTGGAAGGGTTAATTCACTTTACATGTCCTATACTTATATTATATAGTATACAAAAATGTGGTCTGACCACCTGATGGTAAAGTTGTTGTGAAGGAGTGAACCGATTGTCTCTTCGTGAGGAAGCATTACATATGCATAAATTAAACCGAGGTAAATTAGAAACAGTAGGAAAAGTACCTTTAAAAAATCAAAAAGATTTAAGTCTGGCCTACTCTCCGGGAGTGGCTGATCCTTGTAAAGAAATTTATGAGAGACCAGAAACGGTTTTTGACTATACAATGAAAGGGAATATGGTAGCGGTCGTCACAAACGGAACAGCTGTCCTTGGCTTAGGCAATATTGGGCCAGAAGCTTCTTTACCTGTAATGGAAGGAAAAGCCCTTTTATTTAAGAACTTTGCGGGTGTTGATGCTTTCCCTATTTGTTTAAATTCGAAAGATACAGAAAAGATTATTGAAGCAGTGAAATTAATGGAGCCTACTTTTGGTGGGGTCAATTTAGAAGATATTGCAGCACCGGATTGTTTTGTTATTGAAGAAAGACTGAAAAAAGAAGTGAATATCCCTGTTTTCCATGATGACCAGCATGGAACCGCTATTGTAACGGTAGCAGGATTATTGAATGCATTAAAATTAGTTGGGAAAAAAATTACGGATATTAAAGTTGTGGCAAGTGGTGCAGGTGCAGCGGGGATCGCCATCATTAAGCTTCTCGTAAGCTTTGGTGTTCGCGACATTGTGATGTGTGATTCTAAGGGAGCGATTTATGAGGGACGCCCTTACGGAATGAATAAAGTGAAAAAAGAAGTGGCTAAATTTACGAACCGTGGGCATAAGCAAGGGAGTCTTGCAGATGTGTTAAAAGATGCAGATGTCTTTGTTGGGGTTTCGGTAGCAGGAGCTTTAACAAAAGAAATGGTACAATCAATGAATGATCAGCCTATTATTTTTGCCATGGCCAATCCAACACCGGAAATTATGCCAAATGAGGCGAAAGAAGTGGGAGCAAAAGTAATCGGAACAGGACGTTCTGACTTCCCTAATCAAGTCAATAATGTGTTGGCTTTTCCTGGTATATTCAGAGGAGCGCTCGATGTGCAGGCAACACATATTAATGAGGAGATGAAACATGCAGCTGTAAAGGCCATCGCTGATTTAGTTTCAAAAGAGGAACTTTCAGCAGATTATGTGATTCCTAGTCCATTTGATCCTCGGGTGGCCCCGGCTGTTGCAGCAAGCGTAGCAAAAACAGCTATGGAGACAGGAGTAGCAAGAATTAAGGTGAATCCATCCGAAATTCATCAAAAAACAGTGGAACTAGCGACAATCGGTAAAGGTGAGTGACTCTATTAGTGGAGAAAAAAGCAACCTCAAAATTTGTAGAAATCGTTGATCAAATTCGATTAATGATTTCTACAGATGGTTTAGTTTCAGGAGATAGACTGCCTTCTGAAAGAGAATTGTCTGAACGGTTGAATGTAGGGCGCTCCTCTGTAAGAGAGGCATTACGTGCCCTAGAACTGCTTGGACTTATTGAAACGAGAAGAGGCGAAGGAACCTTTGTAAAGGAATTTCGCGATCATCGACTTGTCGAATTATTAAGTACATTTATTTTACAAGATGAACGAACGAAGCGGGATGTTCAATCGACAAAACAAATTGTCGAGCTTGGCAGCTTTTTTCTCATCTTAAAAAACAAAAATCTGTCATGGCATCTTGATATTCTAGAAGAATCTGTGCAGAATGAAACTTGGACAGAGATGGATTTTTTCTCCTATTTACTAGATCTGGCAAACAATCAACTTTTAAAGAAAATATGGTATATCATTACAGACTATGCCCAATCGATCCAAAAGCAAGATCGTTTATTACTAAATAAATCCTATTTTCTCGAATTGATTGGGGCATTTAAGACTAGAAATCTAGCCGAAGTATATGAAAAATATTATAAAATACAAAATTTGTCGAAAAACAATTGATAGATTTTTACATTCTTTTTAACTGATATCGTGTAAAGTGAAAAATAGTAAGAAATTGAAGGCCTTGCAAGGGGGGACTAGCCTTGATTAAAGAGTTATTTAATAAACCGAAGAAAAAGAAATATGCAACGATTCCTTCTGAAAGCGCAAAGCATGTGCCAGAAGGAATTATGACGAAATGCCCGCAATGTAAAAAGATTATGTACACAAAGGAATTACATAAGAATTTACATGTTTGTTTACATTGTGGATATCATCATTCAATGAATGTATTTGAGAGAAGGGATTCATTCATTGATGAAGGTACTTTTGAAGAATTTGATGCTGAATTAATATCAAGTAATCCATTAAATTTTCCTAATTATTTAGAGAAAATTGAAAAAGATCGCAAGCTAACGAATCTAAATGAGGCCGTACTTACTGGGAAAGGTCAAGTAAATGGTCATGAGATTGCTCTAGCAATTATGGCGGCGAATTTCCGGATGGGGAGTATGGGATCTGTAGTAGGAGAAAAAATTACAAGAGCGATTGAATATGCAGATCAACATGGAATCCCTTTTGTTATTTTTACTGCTTCAGGTGGAGCACGTATGCAAGAGGGGGTTCTATCTCTTATGCAAATGGCCAAAACAAGTGCTGCTTTAAAACAACTTAGTGAGCATGGTGGATTAATTATTTCCATTATGACCCATCCAACAACAGGCGGTGTTTCGGCAAGTTTTGCTTCACTTGGGGACTATAATTTTGCCGAACCAAAAGCATTGATTGGCTTTGCTGGAAGACGAATTATTGAACAAACGATTAGGGAAAAGCTCCCTGAGGATTTCCAAACAGCCGAATTTTTATTAAAGCATGGACAATTAGATGCGGTGATTCCTAGGCTCGAACTAAAGGATAAAATATCAACCATTTTAGATATTCATCAGTCAGGTGGTGAAATAGCATGGTAAACGAACTTGAGTTTGAAAAACCAGTTGTTGAGTTAAGGAAGAAAATTGTGGAATTAAAAGAATATACCGCAAAAGCGGATGTTGATTTGAGCGAAGAAATTGAAAAACTTGAAATGAGATTAATGAAGCTTGAAAAAGAAGTTTATGAACATATGAAACCTTGGGATCGAGTTCAGATGGCAAGACATCCCAATCGACCGACTACCCTTGATTATATTCAATATTTGTTTACTGATTTTATGGAACTACATGGAGATCGATGCTATGGAGATGATCAAGCCATCGTAGGGGGAATTGCGAAATTCCACGGGCTAGCCGTTACAGTGGTTGGTCATCAACGGGGAAAAGATACGAAGGAGAATATTCGCCGTAATTTTGGAATGCCACATCCAGAAGGATATCGGAAAGCATTGCGTCTGATGTATCAAGCTAATAAATTCGGAAGACCGATTATTACTTTTATTGATACGAAAGGGGCTTATCCTGGAAAGGCTGCCGAGGAAAGAGGTCAAAGTGAAGCAATTGCCAAAAACCTATTCGAGATGGCTGGCTTTAAAGTACCGATTGTTTGTATCGTAATTGGAGAAGGTGGAAGTGGTGGTGCCCTTGGAATCGGGATAGGGAATCATATACACATGCTCGAAAATTCTACTTACTCTGTTATTTCTCCAGAGGGGGCCGCATCTATCCTATGGAAAGATGCTTCACTAGCAAAACAAGCGGCGGAATCGATGAAGATCACCGCGCCAGATTTAAAAGAATTAGGAATTGTCGATGAAATCATTCCAGAAGTTCGTGGAGGTGCTCATCGAAATATTCAACAACAAGCTGAAAATATCGATGCCGTGTTGAAAAAATCATTAAAAGGATTAGTAAAACTAGACCCAGAACAATTAATTCAACATCGTTATGAAAAATATAAAAGAATAGGTGAATTTACCGACTTAACGGAATTAGTTGGGGCGAATAAATAACGTGCTGTTTTTACAGCACGTTTTTATTTATCCACCAAACTAGTCTTTTAGATAAAGTAAAACGGTTGCATTTCACCGATTATTCTGGTTTTTACTAGAATAGAGTGAAAAGATTGTGATTGGGCATTACTTCGTGGTATTTTAACAATAAAGGGATTCTATTTTTCATCCATTCATCCCTTCATACATAATAGATGAAGGATATCTGGTTGTTTGGATAAGGAAAAGAATACCGTACATAATATTAGAAGTCATTTTTCACTTTCTAGAGGGGAAAGGTTTCCGCTTTTGTACACTCATAAGATAGAAAGTTATGAGGTGATAGGATGAAACGTATTGGAGTTTTGACGAGTGGTGGAGACGCTCCTGGAATGAATTCGGCTATCCGTGCGGTGGTTAGAAAAGCAATCTATCACGGGTTAGAGGTTTTTGGGATCTATCAAGGGTATAACGGGCTAATAAATGGAATGATTAAGAAATTGGAATTAGGTTCCGTTGGTGATATTATCCATCGGGGTGGAACCATTTTGCGATCAGCTCGTTGTGCAGAATTTAAAACTCAAGAGGGACAGAAACAAGGGATTGAACAATTGAAGGCTTTTGGGATCGAAGGATTGGTTGTGATTGGTGGGGATGGCTCCTATCGTGGCGCCAAAGCGTTGACTGACCTTGGTTTCCCGTGTATAGGAATTCCAGGAACGATTGATAATGATATCCCGGGTACAGAGTTTACGATTGGGTTTGATACAGCTTTAAACACGGTGATTGATGCGGTCGATAAAATCCGTGATACAGCAAGTTCGCATGAGAGAACGTTTATTATAGAAGTGATGGGACGCGGTGCAGGCGATTTAGCTCTTTGGGCTGGACTGGCAGGTGGCGCTGAAACGATTATTATCCCCGAAGATTCCTATAGTATGGACGATATAAAACGCCGGCTTTTAAAAGGACATGAACGTGGAAAAAAACATAGTATCATAATCGTTGCTGAAGGGGTAATGAGTGGAAATGAATTTGCACAAAAATTAAAAGAAGCAACGAATATGGAGACAAGAGTATCTGTTTTAGGCCATATTCAAAGAGGGGGTTCTCCTACAGCGGCTGATCGAGTGTTGGCAAGCCGATTAGGTTCAAGGGCAATTGAACTTTTGCTTGAAAACAGGGGAGGGCTTGCTGTTGGAATTGAAAAAAATAAAATAGTTGAACATGATTTTTCTGAAATATTTAGAGAAAACCATCAAGTGGATCTCAATATGTACAAGTTATCGAAAGAACTATCTATTTAAATAAGTTCAAAAGTTAAGCTAAAAATATGTCTGAGGAAAAATCAAATATTGAAAATAGCCAAAAACTTGGGTAAACAAATGCGTTAGCGGATAGACGTAATACATGAACTTTAGGAAATGAGCAAATCCCAAGAATAAAGCGCAAGTCTATGTAGGAAATACTCAAAAGCCCAAAAGTCCGTGGGAATTGTTATAAAAAGGCCCTGGTACTACCTGCACGCTAGTGGCCTCCATAAGAGGCACAACGCGCTATCTATTTGTAGAAGTTCTATCAATTATTGAGGTTTCATTTCATTATTTAGGAGGTAATTAAACCTATGAGAAAAACAAAAATTGTCTGTACAATTGGACCGGCAAGTGAAAGTATTGAAATGTTAGAAAAACTCATTAGTGCAGGAATGAATGTAGCCCGCTTAAACTTTTCTCACGGAAATCATGAAGAACATGCGGCACGTATAAAGAATATTAGAGAGGCATCAAAAAAAGCTGGAAGAACAGTTGGAATTTTACTGGATACAAAAGGTCCGGAAATTCGTACGAATAACATGGAGAACGGTGTGGTTGAACTTCAACAAGGGAAAAATGTGATTGTCTCTATGCATGAAGTGCTAGGTACTCCTGAAAAATTTTCTGTTACATATTCGGGCTTAATTGATGATGTGACTAAAGGGTCTAAAATATTACTAGATGACGGCTTAATCGGTTTAGAAGTCGTAAGTGTTGATAAGCAAAAAGGAGAAATTTTAACAAAGATTCTGAACAGTGGTACATTAAAAAATAAAAAAGGGGTAAATGTTCCAGGGGTTTCTGTTAATTTGCCTGGAATTACTCAAAAAGATGCGGAAGATATTATGTTTGGAATTGAACAAGGCATCGATTTTATTGCAGCATCCTTTGTTCGAAGATCGTCCGATGTGTTAGAAATTCGCCAATTGCTTGAAGAACATCAAGCGCCACATATTCAAATTATCCCTAAAATTGAGAACCAAGAAGGTGTCGATAAAATTGATGAAATTCTTGAAATCTCCGATGGATTAATGGTAGCCCGCGGTGATCTTGGGGTAGAGATTCCGGCTGAAGAGGTTCCATTAGTTCAAAAACAATTAATTAAAAAATGTAATGAATTAGGTAAGCCTGTAATTACAGCTACACAAATGCTAGATTCTATGCAACGGAATCCCCGTCCAACAAGAGCAGAAGCAAGTGATGTGGCGAATGCCATTTTTGACGGGACAGATGCTATTATGTTATCAGGTGAGACAGCAGCTGGAAATTACCCATTAGAAGCGGTAGAAACGATGCATAATATTGCATCAAGAGCTGAAACAGCGCTTAATTTTAAAGAAATTTTAACGACCCAAAGCAAAAATACTCAACATAATATGACAGATGCTATTGGGCAATCAGTTGCTCATACTGCCATTAATTTGGATGTGAATGCGATCATTGCCCCAACTGAAAGTGGACATACAGCCCGAATGATTGCTAGATATCGTCCAAAAGCTCCTATTATCGCTGTGACCTCTGATGAATCAGTCTCAAGAAGATTAGCTTTAGTATGGGGAGTGTTCTCGCAAATTGGCCAAAAAGTTAAAACAACAGATGAAATGTTAGAGCTTGCCGTCGAAGAAAGCTTAAATACTGGATTAGTGAAACATGGGGATTTGGTTGTTATTACAGCTGGTGTTCCAGTTGGCGAAACAGGAACAACCAATTTAATGAAAATCCATGTTGTTGGCGATATTGTAGCTAAAGGTCAGGGGATTGGTCGTAAATCTGCTTATGGAAAAGTGGTTTTGGCCAAAAATGCTAAAGAAGCTTTAGAGAAGGTCGATGAGCAAACGATTCTCGTCACCATTGGTACGGATAAAGAAATGATGCCAGCGATTGAGAAATGTGTGGCTGTAATTACAGAAGAAGGTGGTTTAACAAGTCATGCCGCAGTTGCGGGAATTAACTTAGGAGTCCCGGTTATCGTTGGAGTTGAAAATGCACTCGCCCTTTTAGAGGATGGGGAAGAAGTGACAGTAGATGCATCTAGAGGTGTCATCTATAAAGGTCATGCGAGTGTGCTATAGGACCAAACTTTGCTTTATATTGGAATCGTATCACTAAGTTTAAATAAAAATATTCTCCCTCAGTTATACTGGGGGACTTTTTTTCATATGATTGTCATTGCACATTTAATGAAGGACCAGCCCAATACGATTCATTTTAAAAGGGGAAATGAACATGCGCGTACTTATACCGTTATTAGTCATCATTCCAGCTTTAGAAATTGGCGTGTTACTATTATCAGGAAAAACGATCGGTGTATGGCCTACTGTCCTCTTAATCATTCTAACGGGTGTAGTAGGGGCCTATTTAGCGAAAAGACAAGGGATGGCAGTGATTCGAAATGCACGCTTAAATTTTTCAAATGGAAAAATGCCTGGGGAGGCTTTAATGGATGGAATCTGTATTTTAATCGGTGGGATTTTATTGCTTACCCCTGGATTTATTACAGATTTGACTGGCTTTTTATTACTTCTTCCATTTACAAGAACGTATATAAAACCTTTCATGGTGAAAAAGATTAGAAAATGGTTTGATAACGGGAATATCATTATAATGAAGTAAAGCAATCGGTGAGGAAGCCGATTGCTTTTCCCTTTCGTGAATAATTCGTTCTATTTCCCAGCGAAACTTATATATTTTTGATCATTTAAAGGGAAGAATTATTGGAATCTTCTCCTTTTATATATTTCCAAATGTCTCTAAACACATCTGCTTCATGTAAGGTTTTTAAAATAACAAGCGTGACAGGTCCAATAATCAGACCGAGAAATCCAACTAATTTAAAACCGACAAATAAAGCAATTAATGTAGCTAACGGGTCAAGCCCGATGCTAGAGGAAAGAACTTTTGGCTCCATAATTTGACGTTGTACAATAATAATAATGTAAAGAACGAGAAGTCCAATAGCTAATGAAAGATTACCTGTAATCACTTCATAGATAATCCATGGAACAAAAACAGTGCCTGTTCCTAAATAAGGTAAAATATCTACAATACCTGCAATAAGCGCAATCGTAATCGCATATTTGACACGTAAAATTAACAGCCCGATCAACACAATCACTGTGGTAATAGAGATTAAGGTTAGTTGTGCTTTAATAAATCCAAATAAGGCTTTTTTTAAATCTTCAAAAATTCTTCTACCACTAGATCGTGCTTTATCAGGTAAATAAGGAGTAAAGCGCGTTTTTAAACGATTCCAATCTTTGCTTATGAAAAAAGTAGCTAATAGAGAGAAAATTAAAACCGTTGCAGCATTAGGAATCCATGTAATTAAATTTGGAAGCCCTTGAAAAAGATTTTGTAAAAAGCTCCCGGCCGTAGAAGCAATGCTTTGACCGACGGATTGAATATTATCAATGATGGTTTCTTGTTGATTCATTTCTAAATTTTTAAAAATAAGCGTCGCTTGCTCGTATATGGGAATGATTTGTGCTGTGATGAAATTTTGTATAAATTGTACTAATGTTTGCACATGACCTGGCAATACATTTCCTAAATAATTGGCCCCTGAAACGATCTCTGTGATCAAGAGTGTGATGATACCAATAAAGGCTCCCATAATGATCATAATGGAGACTATGACAGAAGCGGTTCTAGGCATTTTTAATCTTCTTTCAAGAAAATCAACTAAAGGGTTAATGGATAAAGCAATGATGAAGGCAATGATGAATGGATAGGTCACTTTTGAAACAAATAATAAGCCGTAAGCAACGGCGAAAATCGAGCCAACAATGATAAAAAAGCGTAAAACCCGGTATAGTTTATCAGGATTCACCATAAATCTCCTCTCATTCTTTTCTACTTTCTATCTCTCGCTTCATAAAAGGGTGTAATCGGCCTAATCTCATTAAAAACTGTGATTCAGTTTAGTTTTCATTCGCCAACTCTTGATGTATCCTTATTTTAACGGTTCATGAAAGGAAAAAAAAGTATTAAGCATAAGATGGAAAGATCCCAGAAGAGAGGGAATCATGCATGAAGGGTCTCATACCTCCAAATTTCATTTTTTATCCCGCCTTAACGGGCAGTAAAACCTCCACCTCAAAATGAAAGAAGATAGGTGGAGAATCACTGTCCCTAAAGGTCCGATAAGTTCAACTAATATTCAGTGGGGGATGAAGGAAACCCCCACTGAATGAAGTTTCACTTTATATATTACCTTTCGGATTTTTTTGTATAAATCATGTCCATTGTGGTAATCTAACAATTGAAGGGATGAATATTTATTCATGATGCAGGCTTACTTGTTTTTACTTTTATTATTAGGCATCAGTCTTATTGTTAAAAATCAATCACTCATAGTTGCCGTAGCGTTCCTTTTGCTGCTTAAAATTTTTAGTTTGGACGGAAAAGTAATGAATATCATTCAAGCAAAAGGGATTAACTGGGGAGTGACCATCATAACAGTGGCTGTCTTAGTTCCAATTGCAACGGGAGAAATCGGATTTAAAAACTTACTAGATTCTCTTAAATCTCCTTATGCATGGATTGCCTTAATTTCAGGAGTTGTTGTGGCGCTACTAGCGAAAAGTGGGTTAGTATTATTGGAAAATGATCCGCATATTACGACAGCACTTGTCATTGGAACGATCCTTGCGGTGGCAGTTTTTAAGGGAGTAGCAGTAGGACCATTAATTGGCGCTGGTATTGCTTATACATTGATGAAATTATTTAGCTTCTTTCAAGGAGCATAAATTTGGATTTGGATCATCATCGCTCCAAATTTATTTTTGTGAAAAAATATTTTATATTAATAAGGATTCACAAAAGTCAGAAAAATGATTATAATAAGCATGTAAGCGCATCCTTGTTATTTCGACAAATTTGATATATAATTTATGAAGAATTGAGCAAACGCTCGCTAGTAATTATAAGTTATTAAGGTGTATAATAAGTGGACAATGGGGAAATTAAGGCAAAGGAGAGAAAATTATGACAGCAACTCGTGGTTTAGAAGGAGTAGTAGCAACCACTTCTTCCGTTAGTTCTATTATTGATGATACTCTTACATATGTAGGTTATAACATCGACGATTTAGCCGAGAATGCTTCTTTTGAAGAAGTCATTTATTTATTATGGCATCGCCGCCTTCCTACAAAACCGGAATTAGAAGAATTAAAGCAACAACTTGCAGATAATTATGAAATTCCTCAAGAATTGATCAATCATTTTAACATGTATCCAATTGATAAAGTCCATCCTATGGCAGCGCTTCGTACTGCAGTTTCCTTCTTAGGTTTATATGATGAAGAAGCAGACGTAATGGAAACTGAAGCAAATTATCGTAAAGCAATTCGTTTACAGGCAAAGCTTCCTACTATTGTAACTACATTTGCTCGCATTCGAAAAGGCTTACAACCAGTCGCTCCTAGAAAGGATTTAAATTTTGCTGCAAATTTCTTGTACATGCTTTCTGGTCAAGAACCAGCTGAAATTGAAGTCGAAGCATTTAACAAAGCATTAGTTCTTCATGCAGACCATGAATTAAATGCCTCAACATTTACAGCTCGTGTATGTGTAGCAACACTTTCAGATGTATACTCTGGTGTTACATCTGCTATTGGAGCCCTTAAAGGTCCTCTTCATGGAGGAGCAAACGAGCAAGTTATGAAAATGCTTACAGAAATTGGTTCTGTTGAAAATGTAGAACCTTATATTCAAAATAAACTAGACAACAAAGAAAAAATCATGGGATTTGGTCACCGTGTATATCGCAAAGGAGACCCTCGTGCAAAGCATCTAAGAGAAATGTCTAAAAAGTTAACTGAACTAAGCGGAGAACCTAAGTGGTATGAAATGTCTTCAAAAATTGAAAACATTGTTACAACTCAAAAGAATTTACCGCCGAATGTTGATTTCTACTCCGCATCCGTTTATCATAGTTTAAAGATTGACCATGATTTATTCACACCAATCTTTGCTGTTAGCCGTGTATCTGGTTGGCTTGCTCATATTTTAGAGCAGTATGAAAACAACCGTTTAATTCGCCCACGCGCTGAGTACATTGGACCTTCTCTACAATCCTATGTACCAATTGAACAACGCGGCTAAGTATATATTTACAAATAGAGCAAATACTGGTGTAATATAATAGAGTACCCAAAGGTTAGAGGCTATTTACTCTAACCTTTGATTCTGAAATTGGAGGTATTAGGATGTCACAAGGCGAAAAAATTACAGTTCAAAATGGAGTATTAAATGTACCGAATCATCCAATTATTCCGTTCATCGAGGGAGATGGAACAGGTCCTGATATTTGGGCTTCTGCTGTCCGTGTTTTGGATGCAGCTGTAGAAAAAGCTTACAATGGTGAACGAAAAATTGAGTGGAAAGAAGTTTATGCAGGGGAGAAAGCATTCAATAAGACTGGAGAATGGTTACCGCAAGAAACGTTGGATGTTATTAATGAATATTTCATTGCTATTAAAGGACCATTAACAACTCCAGTTGGCGGAGGAATTCGTTCATTAAACGTTGCTCTTCGTCAGGAACTTGATCTTTTTGTATGTCTTCGTCCTGTCCGCTATTTTGAGGGAGTTCCATCACCAGTAAAACGCCCTGAAGATACAGATATGGTTATTTTCCGTGAAAACACAGAAGATATCTATGCTGGAATCGAATATGCTAAGGGATCAGATGAAGTTAAAAAACTAATTTCTTACTTGCAAAATGAATTAGGTGTTCAAAAAATCCGTTTCCCTGAAACATCAGGAATTGGAATTAAACCTATTTCAGAAGAGGGAACAAAACGTTTAGTTCGTTCTGCTCTTAATTATGCGATTAAAGAAGGCCGTAAATCCCTTACAATTGTACATAAAGGTAATATTATGAAGTTCACTGAAGGTGCTTTCAAAAATTGGGGATACGAATTAGCTGAGAAAGAATTCGGCGACAAAGTATTTACATGGGCTCAATATGATCGTATCAAGGAAGAACAAGGGGTTGAGGCTGCAAACAAAGCACAATCTGATGCTGAAGCAGCTGGCAAAATCATCGTAAAAGATGCGATTGCGGACATTTTCTTACAACAAATTTTAACAAGACCACGTGAATTTGATGTTGTTGCTACAATGAATTTAAATGGAGACTACATTTCAGATGCCCTTGCTGCACAAGTTGGTGGTATCGGAATCGCTCCAGGAGCTAATATTAACTATGAAACTGGCCATGCCATTTTCGAAGCAACTCATGGTACTGCTCCTAAATATGCTGGATTAGATAAAGTAAATCCTTCTTCTGTCATTTTATCAGGCGTTCTTATGCTTGAACATTTAGGATGGAATGAAGCAGCACAATTAATTACAAAATCAATGGAAAAATCAATCGCTTCTAAAGTAGTTACATATGACTTTGCTCGTCTAATGGATGGTGCAACAGAAGTGAAATGTTCAGAGTTCGGAACAGAATTAATTAAAAACATGGACTAATGGGTTGAGAAGAGGTTGTTCTAAAAAGGTGTTTCCTTTTTAGAACACCTCTTTATATAAATTTCATTTAAGGGGGGAGCTCAAAATGACAATGAAACGCAAGAAGATTTCAGTTATTGGAGCAGGTTTTACTGGAGCAACAACTGCTTTTTTAGCTGCACAAAAAGAACTTGGTGATGTTGTATTAGTTGATATCCCACAAATGGAAAACCCTACTAAAGGGAAAGCATTAGATATGCTCGAAGCTAGTCCCGTTCAAGGATTTGATGCAAATATTATCGGTACTTCTAATTACGAAGACACAAAAGATTCAGATGTAGTCGTCATAACTGCTGGTATCGCTCGTAAGCCCGGCATGAGCCGTGATGATTTAGTTCAAACAAACCAAAAAATTATGACCTCTGTAGCTAAGGAAGTAGCTAAATACTCTCCTAACTGCCATATTATCGTATTAACAAATCCAGTCGATGCAATGACATACACTGTCTTTAAAGCAACAGGTTTCCCTAAGAACCGTGTTATTGGTCAATCTGGTGTGCTTGATACGGCTCGTTTCCGTACTTTCATCGCGCAGGAATTAAACCTTTCTGTAAAAGATATTACAGGTTTCGTTCTTGGTGGACATGGAGATGACATGGTACCATTAGTTCGTTACTCATATGCAGGCGGTATTCCTTTAGAAACTCTAATTTCAAAAGAACGTCTTGAAAAAATTGTTGAACGCACTCGTAAAGGTGGCGGTGAAATCGTTAACCTTCTGGGGAATGGTTCTGCATACTATGCACCTGCGGCTTCACTTGTTGAAATGGTAGAAGCAATCGTGAAAGATCAACGTCGTGTATTACCTTCTATTGCTTATCTTGAAGGTGAATACGGATATGAAGGAATTTACCTAGGAGTACCAACAATTCTTGGTGCGGAAGGGATTGAAAAAGTAATCGAGCTTGAATTAACAGCCGGAGAAAAGGCAGCTCTTGACAAATCTGCTGATTCAGTACGAAATGTAATGGCTTCATTAATTTAATCATATAAAATTGATTGATAAAAGGAGACTTTCTTCAGAGGGAGTTTCTTTTTTTTTGCCCAGGAAGTTTTTTAGGATTGCGGACGGGAATCCTCTACCTCTTTAGAGGAGAGATGAGAGTACGCTTTTGTCGAAATCCCCTTGTGGGATGGCAAGACAAAACATGATATACTACTTACAAGAACAAGTGTTCTTTGAAAACTGCATTATATGGGGTTGTGGTGAAGAAAGAACAGTCACCACGTAAAATAATGCCTGTCATGTGGGAAAGACCCACTCATTTGAAACCATTGCAAGGTTCGGAACGAACCTTCGTGGAGGGCAGGTCGATAGACCACCCGATGAAGCGAGAAGCTCAGTCAATTCATTGACGGGTAGTTCACGGAGACGGAAGTTGGGCAATAGGGGAAAATGAATTATTGAACAATATCATCAGTAATAGTTTTAAAAAAACTTCTGTTGATCCCACCTTAACGGGAAGGAAAACTTCTACCTCAAAATAATTTGGAAACAAAGAAAATAGATGGATATTCTGATAGCTTGTTGGGATTTTTCCATAACTCTACTATAATAGAAGAAGAAAATATTTTTTTGGAGGAGCTTATGGGGAAAACAATTCTCGTAGTAGATGACGAACAGTCGATTGTCACATTAATTAAGTACAATTTAGAGCAATCTGGTTATAAGGTGATTACTGCGTTTGATGGAGAGGAAGCTCTTTTAAAAGCAATGGAAGAATCACCAGATTTAATTATTCTTGATTGGATGTTGCCAAAACTGGATGGAATGGAAGTGTGTAAAAATTTAAGACAACAAAAATTACTAACACCAATTCTCATGCTAACAGCCAAGGATGAAGAATTCGACAAGGTTTTGGGACTAGAATTAGGTGCAGATGATTATATGACGAAACCATTTAGTCCTCGTGAATTACTGGCTAGAGTTAAAGCAATCTTACGGAGATTGCAAATCCCAGTGAAAGAAGAAACAGAAGAAAGCGGAAAAAATTCCTTACAAGTCATTGATTTACAAATTTATCCTGAGCAATATGAAGCTTATTTTAAGAACGAATTATTAGAATTAACACCGAAGGAATTTGAGTTGTTACAATACCTGGTTGAGAACAAAGGAAGAGTCCTAACCCGTGATCAGTTATTAAGTGCGGTGTGGAAATACGACTTTGCTGGTGATACCCGAATTGTGGACGTACATATTAGTCATTTAAGAGAAAAAATTGAAGAAAATACGAGAAAACCTCAATACATTAAGACAATTCGCGGCTTAGGATATAAATTAGAGGAACCAAAGACTTTATGATGAAGTTTCGTACGAGGCTAATCCTCCCGCTAATCTCATTAATTGTCCTCGTTTTAATTAGTTTGGGGCTATTATTGGGACAACTGTTTAAAAGCTATTATTTAAGTACTTTTTCAGATCGACTTCATAAAGAAACAAAAGTGATTGCTGAACAAATCAATGCGAATGGTGGCCTTTCAAATGTAAAAGAGAAATTATTAAAGCATTGGAGCAGGACATTAAAAGTTCACATCACTTTAGTAAATGAAAAAGATGCTATTATTTATGACAGTGGTGAAACAGTTCATACTGATTTTGAAGCACATGAACAGGTAGTCGATGAAATTATACGAAAATCTTCTTTCCCAAAAAGACTAAAAGAACCAATACTAGCTGATGATGTCCAATATTATTTAGAGCCGGTTAAAAGTAGTTCAAGCGACGGGAAAGAGGGATTATTAATTGTCAGTACAGAAATAGATGAACTAACTTATATCTATAAACAAATATGGGTCATATTATTAATTTCCTTTGGACTATCGTTATTATTAATTATTTTACTTGGAGCCAAAATTACGAATCGTTATACAAAGCCGATTGAAGCGGCAACAGAGGTAGCGATGGAATTAGCGAAGGGGAACTATCGGGCAAGAATCCATGAAAGTCCTCCAGATGAGATAGGCACTTTAAATACATCGATTAATATACTGGCTCGAAATTTACAAGAACTTTTCCAAAGCCAGGAAGTCCATCAAAACCGACTTATGACATTAGTTGAGAACATGGGAAGCGGATTATTGCTCATTGATGACCGTGGTTTTGTGTTAATGATCAATAAAGCTTATAGAGAGTTATTTCGGGTGTCGGAAAAAAATATCTTGACGAAGAGATATCATGAAGCTTTGGAACATCCAGAAATAATAGAAATTGTTGAACAAGTTTTTATGACAGAGCAAAAAGTTCGGAAAGAATTAATTTTGCCACTAGCGATTGAACGAAGACAATTTGAGATCCACGGAGTTCCGATTATTGGAACGAATGATGATTGGAAAGGTATATTAATTGTTTTTCATGATATAACCGAACTAAAAAAATTAGAAAGCATGAGGAAAGACTTTGTAGCGAATGTTTCTCATGAATTAAAGACGCCGATTACGTCCATTAGAGGATTTACCGAAACATTACTAGATGGGGCCATACATGATCAAGAAGCGTTAATTTCATTTTTGCAAATCATATTAAAAGAAAGTGAACGCATGCAAACGTTGATTAAGGATTTATTAGATTTATCCAAAATTGAACAGAACGGTTTTGAGCTAAATATTGAACATGTCTATTTGCGACCTATTATACTAGATATTATTGATACGTTAAATAATCAGATGGAAGAAAAAAACATCACCTACACGATGAAGGTCGATTCACATTTATATGTTGAAGGGGATCCTTACCGATTAAACCAAGTATTTATGAATTTAATTAACAATGCGATTGTTTATACACAATCAGGTGGGAAAATTAATATAGATGCTCATGAATCTGAAAAGGAAATTATCGTGAATGTGAAAGATAATGGAATCGGAATATCTCCTGAAGAAATTCCCCGAATTTTTGAAAGGTTTTATCGAGTCGATAAAGCAAGAAGTCGAAATTCCGGTGGTACGGGGCTAGGATTAGCCATTGTAAAACATATCATTGAGGCTCATGGAGGAATCATTATTGTGACAAGTGAAGTGGATAAGGGAACGACCTTCACCATTAAATTTAAAAAACATCGGAATAATAAATGAAAATAGTCGTTGTTTTTCCTTTTTTTACTCACATGGTAGAATAAAGGAAAGACTCGGCTTTTTTATTGTATAGGAAACAATAAAGTTTAGAACTGTGGACTATTTGCTCTCGTTTCCTTTATCTCAGTCGAAATCTGTACGCCGATTTAGCAAGGTGCTTCCCGCATTTGTTCTTTTAAAGTAAAATGACCTTATCAAAATATGAGGAATTGAAAGGCAGGAATAAAGATTGGAAAAAAAATTAGTGTTAATTGATGGGAATAGCATTGCATATCGTGCTTTTTTTGCATTGCCATTATTAAATAATGATAAAGGTATCCACACAAATGCTGTATATGGCTTTACAACGATGTTAATGAAAATCTTACAAGACGAAAAACCGACTCATCTGTTAGTTGCATTTGATGCGGGTAAAACCACTTTTCGTCATAAAACATATGGGGAATACAAGGGGGGAAGACAGAAAACCCCACCTGAGCTATCCGAACAGTTCCCGTTTATTCGTGAATTATTAACCTCCTACGGAATTTCACAATATGAATTAGAACAATATGAAGCAGATGATATTATTGGAACATTGGCGGGACGAGCAGAAAAGGATGGATTTATCGTCAAAATTTATTCAGGGGATAAGGACTTAACCCAATTAAGCTCCCCGACAACGACTGTATGTATAACGAAAAAAGGGATATCAGAAATTGAAGAATACACCCCAGAACATATCCAAGAAAAATACGGAATTAGCGCAGAGCAAATTATCGATATGAAAGGGCTTATGGGGGATAGTTCTGATAATATACCAGGAGTTCCAGGTGTAGGGGAAAAAACAGCGATCAAACTTTTGAAGCAATTTCATTCCGTGGAAAACTTATTAACCTCAATTGATGAAGTGAGTGGAAAGAAATTAAAAGAGAAGCTGGAAACGAATAAGGACCTAGCTAAAATGAGTAAAGAACTTGCGACGATTATGAGACAAGCTCCTGTTCAAGTGACATTAGATTCTTTAAAATATGATGGGCCGGATGATCAAAAAGTATATCAAATTTTTAAGGAACTTGGTTTTAATTCATTACTTGAAAAAATAAATCCTCATTATGAGGATGTGCAAGAGAAGTATGAAGAAATTCAATTTGATATCGTTCATGATATTTCATCAGAAATCTTGCTAGATGAAAGCTTTTTATATTTAGAAATGCTTTATGATAATTATCATGTAGCAGATATTGTTGGACTTGGCTTAGTAAATGAAAAAGGACGTTACTTTTTGCCACTCGAATCTGTCCTCTCATCTTCAGAATTTAAGGAATGGGCTTCAGATGAAGATAAGAAAAAGACGGTCTATGACGCAAAGCGAACAATTATTGGGCTGAGAAAACATGACATCGATTTAAAAGGGATCAATTTTGATGTTCTCATTGCTTCTTATTTAATTAATCCATCTGAATCACCGACTGATTTTTCGGAAGTGGCTAAACTTCATGGGGAACGAACGATTCGTGCTGATGAAATTATATATGGGAAAGGAGCAAAATTAAAGCTCCCTGAGGAACAAGTGTACGGCGAACATATCGTTCGCAAGGCAGTGAAACTTGAAAACTTAAAAGAAAAATGTATAGAAGAATTAAAGGATAATGACCAACTTGAATTGTTCTATGATTTGGAAATGCCTCTTGCCTTTATTTTATCAGAAATGGAATCTACAGGAGTCCAAGTAGATGTTGAACGATTAAAGCATATGGGGATCGAATTAAAAGAACAATTAAAGAATATTGAGGACACAGTTTTTGAATTGGTGGGCGAGAAATTTAATTTAAACTCACCAAAACAATTAGGAGTCATTCTATTTGAAAAACTGAAGTTACCTGTCATTAAAAAAACAAAAACAGGGTATTCCACTTCAGCTGATGTATTAGCGAAACTTGAAAATCAACATGAAGTGATCGGTCATATTTTACATTATCGTCAATTGGGAAAATTGCAATCGACTTATATTGAAGGATTATTAAAAGTTGTTCATCAAGATACGGGAAAAGTCCATACACGATTTAATCAAGCTCTTACACAAACAGGAAGATTAAGCTCCACCGATCCAAACTTGCAAAACATTCCGATTCGATTAGAAGAGGGAAGAAAAATCCGTCAAGCCTTCATCCCTTCTGAAAAGGATTGGGTCATTTTTGCGGCAGACTATTCGCAAATCGAATTAAGAGTATTAGCTCATATTGCGAAAGACGAAAAGCTCGTCCAAGCGTTCAAAGCGGATATGGATATTCATACAAAAACTGCTATGGATGTATTTCATGTTGAAAAAGAAGAGGTCACAGCCAATATGAGACGCCAAGCGAAAGCGGTGAATTTTGGAATCGTTTACGGTATCAGTGATTTTGGTTTATCACAAAATCTTGGAATTACGAGAAAAGAAGCGGGGCAATTTATTGAACAGTATTTTGCTTCTTTTCCTGGAGTGAAGGAGTATATGGAGGAAATTGTTAGTGAGGCGAAACAAAAAGGATTTGTCACAACATTGCTCCACCGCCGACGTTACATTCCTGAGATCACAAGCCGAAATTTCAACGTCCGCAGTTTTGCTGAGCGAACAGCTATGAATACCCCAATTCAAGGAAGTGCAGCAGATATTATTAAAAAAGCGATGATCGATGTGGCCAAACGACTAAAAACAGAGAACCTACAATCCCGTTTACTACTACAAGTCCATGACGAACTCATTTTTGAAGTCCCAGAAAACGAAATAGAAAAAATGAAAACCATCATACCAGAAGTTATGGAACACGCCATAGAACTAGACGTACCACTAAAAGTAGACTACTCATACGGACCAACATGGTACGACGCAAAGTGATAAGAAAAGCGAAGGCGACTGTCCTGCTGCGACAAGCAAGTGACCAGCCTTGGCGTGGCGACCTTTGCCACAGAAAGGCTGGTCACTTGACCTCGAGCAGCAAGGAGCCGCAGCTAGACAAAAAGAAAAGCGGAGGCGACTGTATAGGCGCGACAAGCAAATGACCAGCCTTGGCGTGGCGACCTTTGCCACAGAAAGGCTGGACATTTGACCTCGAGCGCCTAGGAGCCGCAGCTAGCCAATAAGAAAAGCGGAGGCGACTGTATAGGCGCGACAAGCAAGTGACAAGATCCGAAAGAGGGTGCTTTTTTCCCTCTGTAGGAGATTGACACTTGACC
>NZ_JAUSUC010000012.1 GCF_030813365.1 Oikeobacillus pervagus | reverse complement strand
TAACCAAAAGAAAAGTAAAGTCTGTGGTGCAACATCCGCCACTTTCTTAGGATTTAACATACAAAATCTCATGGGAAAGTAGGTTGCCGACCTAGCAGGTCGGCAAAACAAAAGTTCAAAGCAAAACTAAAGAAATTAACTAGTCGGAAACGACCAGGAACATTTCGTGAAATAATCACAAAGATTAATCAAACTACAACAGGCTGGATCAACTATTATGGTATCTCAAATATGAAAACGTTCATAGGAAAACTACAACAATGGGTGAACCATCGATTAAGACAACTAATATGGAAAAGGTGGAAACTCCCACGCACAAAATACAAAATGCTTCGTAAATATGGGATTGAACATGACGACGCAATGAAATTGGCAAATTCCCGTAAAGGGTATTGGCGCATTTCCAACAGTGAGATTATCCACCGAGCCATTAAAACAGAAAAACTCATAAAGTGGGGTCTGAAAGATATGAACCTACTTTATGAGAAAAGATACTTAAAAGGTTGAACCGCCGAATACGTGAACCGTACGTTCGGTGGTGTGAGAGGACGGCATGGTGACATGCCTCCTACTCGATTGCTAAGGGCTCGTGAAGAATCTCGCTCTCGTTTCCTTTATCTCTGTCGAAAACTACGAAATCCGTACGCCGATGAGCAAGGCGTACGGATTTCGTTATTTGCTAGCGAGGTCTTGGTCTTCATCACGATTGGCGTATGAGATTTCTAAATGACGTTTTAGTTGTCTTTCTGTTACTTCTAATTCTGTTTCGTCTAATTCGTATATATAGGCGTTACTATTAGGGTCGCGACCGTCTTTACCCTGTAGGTTCAATGTTTGTATTTTAAGCTTTCCAGTTGTTCCGTAGCTAATGAAGGCTTTCATTTCGTTAAAGGTCATATTTGTTTTCATATTGGAACCAATGGCTTCGACAATTTTATCGTATTTTGAAATGGAGTTAACTGAAATGGCCTTTTTGACTACGGCCTTCATAATTTCTTGTTGTCTTTTTCCGCGTTCGATATCGTTATCGAGTTTTCTTGTTCGTGCAAGGGCTAATGCTTCCTCACCGTCCAATTTTTGTACGCCTGGTTTTAGATGGATCGCTTCATTACGATCTTTTGAGTCCATTTCGGAAAGTTCATATGGCACGTCCACTTTAATGCCGCCAATGGCATCAACAACATCCATAAATGCGTTGAAATTCATGCGCACATAATAATCCACCGGAATGTCTAAAAGGTTTTCCACTGTTTCAATTGTGGCCCTTGGACCGCCATAGGCATGGGCGTGGGTAATCTTCGTTTTTTCGCCCATTTCTGGTACATATACGTAAGAATCACGAGGGATACTTAATAATTTAATCGTTTTTTTCTTTTCATTTAAAGTGGCTAACATTAAAGCATCTGAGCGGGTTTTGCCACCGAATTGTCTTGTGTCACTGTCATCAACTCCAATTAGGAGGATGGAAACATTGTCGATTTCAGGATCAACTTCTCCATCGCGAAGGTCTGATTTCGCTCGACCATCATCTTGATAAGAGGCTGAAAAAATAGTTTCTGCCTTTTTATATAAAAATGCGCCATAGCCAGCTGCAGTAAAAGCAAGTAACATCATTGGAAGAATAATGAAAAACATAATTCTTCTTCGTTTTATTCGTTTTTTCCGTTTCCTTAATCGTTGTCGATTTGTTGACATGTACTATACTCCTTTAGTTTTTGATATAATACGAAAAAACAACACTTGGTTACAAAATTCAACAACATACGTGTTCATTTATATTTTACTATGAAAGTAACAAAGCGTAAATTTAAATTTTTTTACTTTTATGGCTTAACTGTCATCATTTAGATGGTTCATTGTAATATTGTTACAACATTGTATTGAAGTGAAATTGGCGGCTTTGACTGAAAAGAAGAAGTATTTGTTAAAATTATATGATAGTGGATCCTGTTATATAAGAAACTTCCTGAGATCGTGGATTGAAAATGGAGTTTCATGTAGGGGAGTCGATCCCCTACATGGTGGCTTCTATGTTGATGGCACTAATTTTTCTAAATAAAGCAAGTCCCCTTCTGAAAACTGGCTTTGCCCATTTGTTAATTCGGTCATCCATTCGATAAATTGATCTTTTTGATTTTCTTCCACATAGGTTTCAATTTCTACATTGTCTAAATAATGGATTTCTTTTATTTCATAGATCGATGAACGCAATTCATTTTCAACTTTTCCTAACCAAGTGTAGTCGATCTTTGTATGTAATACTCTCATTAATGTTCTATTAACAACGCCAGTGCTTTTAATTCCTTCTGAGGTCGATTTTCCATAAGCACGGATGAGTCCACCTGTTCCAAGTTTTATTCCGCCGAAGTATCTCGTGACAACGACAACCGTATCTTTTAAATCTTTTTTCTTCAAGACCTCAAGCATTGGAATTCCAGCTGTACCACTTGGTTCTCCATCGTCGTTTGCCTTTTGGATTTGATTATTTTCCCCAATCATGTAGGCAGAGCAGTTGTGAGTAGCATCCCAATGTTTCTTCTTAATTTCATTAATAAAAAGTTGTGCTTCTTCTTCCGTTTCTACACGATTAATATAAGAAATGAATCGTGATTTTTTTATGATGATTTCATGTTCGCCATAGCCTTTTACTGTGTAATATTGAGGTAACAAAGTCATTCCCTCCATGCATTCAAAAAATAGTGCTCTCCTCATCATATAGGAAAATGACCGGACTGAAAAGGATTCTGTTGTGGGAATATTAATTTCTATTCTAGAGTTTTTTTGGCCATTTCTGTTTGTAATGTCAATATTACTTAAAAGTAACGCAATTATAACATCCGACATTTATCGACATGATATAATATGTCTACACCCTTTTGACATGGGAGTACTGGAATGGCAGGATGATGGGAAGTATCTAAGTGATTTTTCTTATTTTACGCACATAATATATGCGACTAAAGTATAACATATTGTATATTTTTAGGAAAAAGGGTATGTTAATAGCAATTAATTCTATGTCTTTTTAACGAATTTATCAAGAATACCGAACAGCCTAATAGTGAAACTTATTATTTCAAGGTAAAATAGATATGATAAGGCAAAGAAAGGGTAATCCCTATGTCATTAAAAAATGTAAATATTTCTATGCTGGACGTTATTTTGGAAAAAATGATCAATACTGTTGATCAAAGTAAAGGTGAGATCTTTACAATTGGTGAACAGTGCCGACAAGATTATCAATCATTAATGGAAGAACTAAATTTCATCCGGCAACAAGTGAAAATCGTCATTCAAAACGAGGAAGATCTCGAAGTGAAAGTAAAGTTAGCACGGAGACGTCTTTCGGAGGTAAGTAAGTTTTTCCATACATATACAGAGGAAGATGTGAGAAGTTCATATGAACAAGCACACAAACTACAAATGAAGTTAATGGTTGCTAGACAAAAGGAAAAACAATTAATTGATCGAAGAAATGACCTCGAACGAAGACTATATACTTTACAAAAAACGATCGATCGAGCAGATCATCTTGTATCGCAAATAACCGTTGTCCATAATTATCTAACTAGTGATGTGAAACAAATTGGGGAAGCATTAGAAGGGGCCAAGGAGATGCAAGACTTCGGCTTCAAAATTATGGAGGCGCAAGAAGATGAGCGAAAACGGTTATCAAGAGAAATTCATGATGGTCCTGCTCAAATGATGGCAAACGTTCTTATGCGTTCAGACCTTATTGACAAGCTTTATAAAGAAAGAGGCGTAGACGAAGCCATTGCGGAAATCCGAAATTTAAAACAAATGGTTCGGTCGGCCCTTTATGAAGTAAGAAGAATCATTTACGATTTACGGCCAATGGCATTAGACGATTTAGGATTAGTACCAACATTAAAAAAATATTTAATTACGACTGAAGAGTACAGCCACAATATAAACAGAGATGTGACCATTTCTTTTCATAATCTAGGATTTGAAAAAAGACTCCCATCTAAATTGGAAATCGCATTATTTAGACTTGTGCAGGAATCTGTTCAAAATGCTTTAAAACATTCGGGAGCAAAACATATTCAAGTGAAGTTAGAAATTGGTCGAGACCATGTCCTGATGATTATTAAAGATAACGGAAAAGGTTTTGATGTCAGTGAAAAAAAATCCGGGTCCTTTGGAATCATGGGAATGAAAGAAAGAGTGGAGCTACTTGAGGGGGAAATTACAATAGATTCAAAACTGGGAGCGGGAACGTTAATTATGATTAATGTACCGATTAAATAGTTCGAGGTAGGAGGAGAAACAATGATGACAAAGATTGTGATTATAGATGACCATCAATTATTTCGTGAAGGGGTTAAAAGGATTTTAGAATTTGAAGAGACGTTTGAAGTTGTTGCTGAAGGGGACGACGGCACAGAGGCTCTTGCTTTAATTGAAGAGCATCATCCAGATGTAGTCATCATGGATATTAATATGCCAGGAATCAACGGAGTCGAAGCAACAAAAGAGTTGATTGGAAAATATCCAGAAACGAAAGTAATTATTTTATCCATTCATGATGATGAAAACTATGTTTCCCATGCGTTAAAGTCCGGTGCGACAGGCTATTTACTTAAAGAAATGGACGCTGATGCGCTGATCGAAGCAGTGAAAGTCGTTTCAGAGGGTGGATCCTACTTACATCCAAAAGTTACTCATAATTTAATTGCCGAATTCCGCCGTCTTGCCAACGAAGATCACAATGGAAAAGGGTTCCAACAAGTGGAAGTTCGACGCCCACTCCATCTTTTAACTCGCAGAGAATGCGAAGTTCTTCAACTTTTAGCCGACGGGAAAAGCAATCGAGGAATTGGAGAAGCTTTGTATATTAGCGAGAAAACAGTCAAAAACCATGTAAGTAATATTCTTCAAAAAATGAACGTAAACGACCGGACCCAAGCAGTTGTGACCGCAATCAAAAAAGGTTGGGTTGAAGTACGGTAATATCTTTTATATCGAACAAAAAAGGGTTGTCCCAAAAGGCCTGAACTTTGCTTGGGACAACCTTTTTCTATGACAACATGGATTAAACAAACGTTTGATTGAATGGATTATGCTGAGGCTGGGGGCAAATGGGTGAAATGAAAAATGTGCAAAAAACGGGAGAAGTATCGCAAATTAACTCGGGAAATAAGCAAATAAAACGGGAAATGTTCAAAAACCTGGGGAACCAGCGCAAAAGTGTCCAGGAAATGATCAAAAGCACGTGGGAAATACGCAAATCCCGGAACCCAATTCTGTAGTCGATGACCAGAAAAGACATAATGGAAAATGTAAAAAAATGGGGGAAGTAGTGCAAATAAACTCGGGAAATAAGCAAATAAAACGGGAAATGTTCAAAAACCCGGAGAACCAGCGCAAAAGTGTGTGGGAAATGATCAAAAGCACGTGGGAAATACGCAAATCCCGAGAATCCAATCCTGTAGTCGATGACCAGAAATATACAAATCCACACTGCATAGAGAAAAGGCCCATCACTTCATGCTTATCTCCCCAGTCACAAGCCTAAAAAAACAAACGTTTGTTTAATAACCTAAGTATGAAAGTTGAGAAGTAAACACATCCTCTTTAAAATAGAAGAATACATATTGAAAAAAATGATAAAGGAAGTGATGTTTTTGAAGTGGAATAAATGGGGTACAGTCCTGATCGTTGGGACGATGCTTTTATCAGGTTGTGGGGACGATCAAGAGGATAAAAAGGAGCAACAAACAGAAACATCTGATCAGCAAATATCAGAAGATCAAAAAGAACAAACGTCAGAGAATCCTTCACCACTGAAAGAAGCCAAGAATATTCCGGCAGAAGAAAAGGAAGCCATTTTAAAAGTGGTGAATCAGCATATTCAAGCTTTTAACGAAAAAAATATTGAAAAATATATGGAAACGATCTCGAAAAATTCGGAGTCCTTCAAGTATGAAGACGAAGAGAAATATGTAAAGGACATGTTCACAAAGTTTGATATGAAAATGGAGCCCGAGAACAAGCTGATTATCGGCTATAATAAGAAGGAGAAGACGGCGAATATTTATATGGACATTAAATCGACTACGAAAGATTTAGGTTCAGGAAAAATAGTAGAAGATGCCTTTAGACAGATCTCCATTTATAAAAAAGAAAAAGATGGATGGAAGCTCATTTCTACTTCAGCCATGAAATAATGAAGCTAAAAGGATGATTTTGCTTGCAACCTATGGCAAAATAAAACATAACGATGACAAGGAGCTGGTATGATGTCGACTGGAAAAATGAATGTAGAAAGCTTTAATTTGGATCACACAAAAGTAAAAGCCCCTTATGTTCGTCTTGCTGGTGTTACTGAAGGAGAGAATGGCGATAAAATCTTAAAGTATGATATTCGCTTTTGCCAACCTAATCAAGACCATATGGAAATGGCTTCCCTTCATTCTTTAGAACATATGATGGCGGAATTCAGCCGCAATCACTCGGACAAAATTGTTGACATTAGTCCAATGGGTTGCCAAACGGGTTATTATATAGCCGTAATCAACCATGAAGATTATGAAGATATTTTAAATATTATTGAAAAAACATTAAAAGATGTTCTGGGAGCAACAGAAGTTCCAGCTTGCAATGAAGTTCAATGTGGATGGGCAGCGAGTCATAATTTAGAAGGGGCAAAAGAAATTGCCCGAAAGATGTTAGTGAAGCGTAATGAATGGACAGAAGTATTTGCATAAAAACAGCTTGTTGCTAATTGAAACAGCATGATTTTTCCTGAATAGGAGCATAAAACGATTATTCCGCCAATTTTGGTTGGATAATCGTTTTTTATAGTCTAGGAAACTAAAGGAAACTATAAAATTTTGAACTGTGGATAAGTCTTTCAAAAATGTTGTCCACGTCTAGCTTCAGCGCCTATCGGCTAGCGAATTTCTTCGTCTTTTCCCTACGATAAGTCAACATCGGCTCGTGGACTACCTCGCAGTGTTTCCTTTATCTCAGTCGAAACTTGCGAAATCCGTACGCCGATGAGCGAGGTGCTTACGCTTTTGTTATAGTCAAAAAAGCCAATTTATTGCATATTATTTTTAGGGAAAGAAAAACAAGAGTATGATGGAAGAAGAGACATTTGATGGGAGGTAAAGGAAAATGAAAAGAGACTTATTTATAAACGGAAATTGGGTACAAGCAGAAAAATATCAATCTATTTATTCTCCTTTTTCTGGGGAGGAGATTGGAACAGTTCCAGTTGCGACTGTGGAGGAAGTGGACAAGGCAATAGTAGCGGCCTATGAAGCGAGGAAAACAATGGCGAAAATGCCAGCCCATAAACGTGCTGCTATTCTTGAAAGATTAGTAGATTTATTGGAAGAAAGAGCGGATGAGGCGGCGCAAATTATTGCTCTTGAAGCATCCAAGCCAATTTCGACAGCGAAACAAGAAGTAGCCCGTACCATTCAAACATATAAATTTGCAGCTGAAGAGGCGAAACGAATTCACGGGGAAACATTGTCACTTGATGCTGCCCCAGGTGGTGAAAATCGTTTAGCTTATACCGTTCGTGAACCGATTGGGGTTGTTGGAGCGATCACACCGTTTAATTTTCCAATGAATTTAGACGCTCACAAAGTGGGACCAGCGATTGCATCTGGAAATACGATTGTGCTCAAACCTGCTTCGCAAACGCCATTTTCTTCTTATTTTTTAGCTGAGTTATTACAAGAGACCGGCTTACCTGCTGGTGCACTGAATGTCGTATCTGGTAGTGGACAAGTTGTGGGAGACAAATTAGTCACCGATGAACGGATTGCGATGATCACGTTCACAGGAAGTCCAAGTGTAGGGATCGGAATTCGCAATAAAGCTGGATTGAAAAGAGTTACTTTGGAGCTAGGTTCAAATTCAGCCTTAATTATTGATGATGGGGTAGATATTGATTCGATCATTGACCGTTGTGTAACAGGGGCTTTCTCTTTCCAAGGACAGGTTTGCATTTCCTTACAAAGGGTGTATGTCCATGAAAACGTCTACGATGAGTTTGTTGACAAGTTTGTAAAAGCAACGGGGAAACTCAACATCGGCGATCCACTCGATCCGGACACGAATGTATCTGCGCTTATTTCTAAAAAAGACGTAGATCGCACTTTAAGTTGGATTGAAGAAGCAAAACAACAAGGGGCAAAAGTTTTAACAGGAGGAAAAGCAGAAGGGAATATCCTTCTTCCAACTGTGCTTGTCGATACTGATCAATCTCTTAAAGTTTCATGCCAAGAAGTGTTCGCTCCGATTGTCAATATTAATAAAATATCAACGGTTCAAGAAGCCATTGAGCTCGTCAATGATTCCCGTTACGGATTACAAGCTGGAATTTATACCAACAATGTTCACGTCGCATTACAAGCGGCAGAAGAATTACATGTTGGCGGTGTGATGATCAACGATATCCCAACATATCGTGTCGATCAAATGCCATATGGCGGTGTAAAAGAAAGCGGATTCGGAAGAGAAGGAATTAAATACGCAGTAGAAGAAATGACAGAAATGAAATTAGTGGTGTTTAATCGCCAATAAGAAAAATAGCTGTCCCAAATGCTAGACATGTAGGGGCAGTTTTTTTATGGAAACTATTTAATTATCCTGTTGTCAACGTTTTGCTTTAGCGCCTATCGACTAGCGTATTTCTTTACATCAAAAACGTGGGAAATATGCAAATAAATCGAGAAATGATCAAATCAGGATGAGTCGAAAAAGAAGTAAATTTGAGAAAAGTGATTCGCATGGAGTAGTGCAAAAACACGCGGGAAATATGCAAATAAAACGGGAAATGTTCAAATCCACGGAGAACAAGTGCAAAAGAGTCGGAAAGTAGCGCAAATCCACATGGGAAATGATCAAAAGAGAGGGGGAAATAATCAAATCAGGGAAATCCAAAAAAGGGGAGCTATTTGTACCTTCGCCCCCGACTCCCGCACCCTCAACATATATAACTAAAAAGCCCCCTCGCTCAAAGGGGACTTTTCTCTATAGTTTCCGTGACCAGCCCATTCCATAGGCTCCCTCTCCTAAGTGGGTGCCGATGACTGGGCCGAAGTAGCTTAATGTAAATTCGGCATCTGGAAATTGTTGTTCTAGTTCGGCTTTCCATTGGGCTGCTTCTTGTTCGCGGTTTGCGTGGATGATAGCGACTTGGAGTGGTTCTTCTTTTTTATAGTCTTCTTCAAATAGATCGACGATTCGTTTTAAGGCTTTTTTCTGTGTACGTATTTTTTCGAATGGGACGATGACTTTGTCTACAAAGTGTAGGAGTGGTTTTACTTGGAGTAAACTTCCGATAAATGCTTGGGCGCCGTTCAGTCGTCCTCCACGCTTTAAATGGGCGAGATCGTCAACCATGAAGTAGGCCCGTAAAGATGTTTTCATCTCATTTAATTTTGCGATAATATCTTCCGGATTCATTCCTTGCTGTGCCATTTCAGCCGCCTTGATCACGTAAAATCCTTGTGGGTAACAGCTAATTTCGGAATCAAAGGAATACACTTGAAGACCCTCAACCATTTTTCCAGAGGCAATCGAAGTTTGGTATGTTCCACTGATCCCACTTGATAAATAAACACCTACCACCGCATCATAATCCTTTGCTAATCGTTCATAAAGTTCGACAAACTGTCCAATGGGAGGTTGTGAAGTAGTCGGCAAGGCATCTTCTCCTCTTACTTCTTCAAAAAATTGCATTGCAGTAAGATCGATCTCTTCTCGATATGTTTCATTTCCAAGAACAACACTTAACGGAATCATGTTTATGTTGAGTCGTTCACGCAATTCTTTCGGCAGATAAGCCGTGCTGTCCGTTACAATTGCTGTTTTCATTTTTATACCTACCTTATGTTTAATTTTAGTCGATTTTCTTCATATAAATCTCATTTTATAAGAAATATCGAGTTTTTGCACTTATTTGATTGAAAATGGACAATCTTTCTTTCGACGAAATTCGTGGAACTGGAGGAACCAAGGGTAGTAGTTACTGAGAAAAAATGAGCCGCGTGACGTGGTGCAAATAAATGCGGGAAATATGCAAATATAGTGGGAAATGTTCAAATACACGGAGAACCAGCGCAAAAAGGCCGATAAGTAATGCAAATCCTTTTAGGAAATAGTCAAAAGAGAGAGGGAAATATGCAAATAATAGAATCAAAATACCAAACAACTCTATCTTCTACTTGCCTATTTTATCCATATTTCATATAGTAAAAGAAAGGAGTTGATTCTATGATTATGAAAGAGCGAAAGCGACCGCTCCAGCTTATACAATTAGAAGTTTTATTACGGAGGATTCCAAAAAGCCATCCAAAACGTCCATTCATGGAAGAAGAGTTTGCAAAAAGAATAACAGGCTTCCGTGGAGAAGAGTCACTAGACTATCATTTAGGCTTTTTATCAAATGAAAAATACGCCATATTTCACGATTTACGACTTTCAAATCAAAACCGCTTTTTCCAAATCGATACCCTCATCGTCTCCACTAATTTTATCCTAATTATTGAAGTGAAAAACATCATCGGAACACTATACTTCGACGAACAATTTCAACAACTGATCCGAACATTTGATGGAAAAGAAGAGGGACTGCCCGATCCATTAATGCAAGTAAGACGACAGCAATTTCAGTTATATCAATGGCTCGAGCGCCACCACTTTCCAAAACTCCCAATCGAAACCCTTGTTGTCATAAGCAATCCCACCACCATCATTAAATCCTCACACCCAACATTAGCCCAGGTAATCCACGCCGCCAAGCTACCCATTATCATCAAACAGTTAGAACACCAATACAATGTGCCAAAATTACAAATCAATGAAATAAAAAGACTAACAACCTGGCTTAAAGAAAAGCATGTCCCACCACAAATCGATATATTCCGTCATTTCAACATCCAACAACATGAAATTATGAAAGGGGTGCACTGCCCCAGCTGTGACTTTCTTCCGATTGTTAAGACAAGAGGCGCATGGACATGCCCCAAATGCAAGCAGACTTCAGAAGAAGCATTTGTTCTCTCGCTAAAAGATTATCAAATACTCTATGGAAATATAATATCAAACAAACAATTCCGCCTCTTTCTTCAAGTCCCGAGTCGAACTACAGCGAGGAATTTATTAAAAACTATGAACTTAAAACATATAGGGAAAAAGAAAGGATATGTGTATATACTCCCAGATGGGTGAATAGTATCTACTAAAAATAGAAACTCAAAATTCCCCGAAGTAGTGCAAAAAATCTCGGGAAATAGGCATATATATCGGGAAATAGGCAAATCCCCGGAGAACAAGCGCAAAAGTTCCGAAAAGTAGTGCAAATCCGTATAGGAAATAATCATATCCAGTTGGGAAATAAGCAAATCCCGAATCCCAAGCCTCAAACCAACGCAAAAATAAAAATCCGAAAATTCCCCGAAGTAGTGCAAAAAATCTCGGGAAATAGGCATATATACCGGGAAATACGCAAATCCCCAGGGAACAAGCGCAAAAGCCCCGAAAAGTAGCGCAAATCCGTAAAGGAAATAATCATATCTACTTGTGAAATATTCAAAACCCGAATCCCTATCCAGAATTTCCCCTTCTGAAGCCCGTCTCCCTCCACATCCCCGCACAAAACCCACCCCAAACTAGAAAGGAGCAATCAAATGTCCAAAAAACCTACATTCTCCCCCGACTTACAACTCTTCCTTTTCGGCCGCCATCTTCTTCATGATGAGATCCCGTTCCCCTCGCCCGTCATAGACGCTCATCAAACGCAAGGCTTCATCGCCCATGACCAAGGAGTAACTAAAACGAAACAATCGTATCAATGTCAACGTTGCGGAAATCACGACTCAACCCTCTTTGCCCATTTTCCTTGCGCTCGTTGCCAACAAACTTGTGTCTATTGCCGCAATTGCATCATGATGGGGCGGGTATCTGAGTGTACACCACTTTATCGCTGGACAGGCCCGCCACCTGAACAAACCGCTATCCAATCCACCCTACAATGGAGCGGCCAATTATCTCCAGGTCAACAAGCCGCATCAGAGCAAGTCATAAAAGCCATTCAATCCAATCAAGAACTCCTAGTCTGGGCCGTCTGTGGCGCTGGGAAAACAGAGGTGCTTTTTCATGGAATAGAAGAGGCCCTCACTTCAGGAAAGCGTGTCTGTATTGCGACTCCTAGAACAGATGTGGTGTTAGAACTAGCTCCGCGGTTTCAGAAAGTATTTCCAGCCATTCAAGTCACTGCTCTTTACGGAGGGAGCCCCGATCGTGACCAGTATAGCCCCCTTGTAATTTCCACTACCCATCAACTTTTTCGATTTAAACAAACGTTTGATGTAATGATTGTCGATGAAGTTGATGCTTTTCCATATACATTTGATCCGTCCCTTCAATTCGCTGTCGAAAAAGCTCGCAGTCAATCTTCTACACTCATTTTTCTAACGGCAACTCCAAGTGCAAAATGGCAAATGGAATATCGTTTGGGTAAAAGAAAAGCCGTCACCATCCCCGCTCGTTACCACCGTCATCCACTGCCAATCCCAAGCCTCCGCTGGTGTGGCAACTGGAAAAAATCCCTTAAGAAAAACATTATCCCCACTCCAGTAAAAAATTGGCTCTACCATCGAATCCAAATAAAAAAGCAAACCCTTCTCTTTTTACCAAATATCGAGATCATGGAAAAAGCCCTTCCACTTTTCCAGCAGCTCCATCCAAACACAGATTCCGTCCATGCTGAAGACCCGTCACGAAAAGAAAAAGTAGAAAAAATGAGAGCTAAACAAACGTTTGTTTTACTCACCACAACGATTTTGGAACGTGGGGTCACATTCCCTCATATTGATGTCGCCGTCATCGGGGCTGAGGATCGGATTTTTACCGAAAGTGCGCTCGTACAAATTGCCGGTCGTGCGGGAAGAAGCGCACAATTTCCCGATGGGGATGTTGTGTTTTTTCATTATGGGAAAACAAATGAGATGGTGAAAGCTGTTTTTCATATTGATTCCATGAATAAGGAAGCCAGAAAGAAAGGACTACTATTATAATGAGGTGCTTGTTATGCAATGAACCGATGAATATAGATCATGATTGGCACACATTTTTATTTTTTAAAAAAGAAGAACCATGCTGTGAAAATTGTCAAAATCAATTGAAGCGAATTACAGGGGAGCAATGTAAAATATGCAGTCGGCCACTAGCTAACTTAGACTCAACATACATGGAAGGGGATCTATGTCTAGATTGCATTCGTTGGGAACAAGATCCTGAATATAAGGAAGTCCTCCATAAAAATATTTCATTATATGAATATAATGATTTCATGAAAGAAGTGATCGCTCGTTTTAAATATCGAGGAGATTATGTGTTAGCTCGCTGTTTCTCAGAGCAAATTCGCAAATCATTGAATTCACATACATATGATAAAATCATCCCCATTCCCTTAAGTGAAAAACGACTATTAGAACGTGGCTTTAATCAAGCAACCGCATTGGCGACAGAAGCTAGTCTAACGATCACAAATGCTTTATCAAGAAAGCATTCAGAAAAACAATCGAAAAAATCACGTACAGAAAGAATTCACCTCCCGCAAGTGTTTCAACTGATTCCAGATCAACATGTAACAAATCAAACGATTCTTCTCATAGACGATATTTATACGACAGGATCGACGATAAGACATGCCGCTAAAATTTTAAAAACGGCAGGTGCTAGTAACATTCACTCTTTCACATTAGCAAGGGGATAAATCGCGGGACTTCCAACCTATCCATCTATGATATAATCTATTACCAAGGTTATACAATCCGATATATAATAAAGAGAAGAGATTGTGAAAGCAGGAGGAGAAACAAATGGATGAAATAATCAACTGTCCCAGCTGTGGCGAACTTTTTTTAAAAAATAGTATCCACGATGTTTGCCGGAAATGTTATTTAGAGGAAGAAAAAGCATTTGAGATTGTCTATAAATTTTTACGAAAACGCGAAAATCGAGCAGCTACATTAGAACGTGTCGTGGAAGCAACAGGAGTGGAAGAGGAACTTATTCATAAATTTGTTCGAAAAGGAAGATTGCAAACCACCCAATTCCCTAATATGGGTTATCCATGTGACCGTTGCGGCATGATTATTCACAAAGGAAAATTATGTGCGAAATGTATAGACAGTTTGAAACATGATTTGAAAGTCCATGAACAGGAAGAGCAGCGGAAAGAAGAACTACGCAAAAAAGAGCAAATCACCTATTATGCCGTCAATAAAAAAGAGTAAAAAGAGTACCGTGGACCTGTATCCTATCTTCATGGAGGATGTAGGTCCATTTAAATTTAAGGTAAAAATGACTACTGAAAAGATGTAAACATTCCCTCATAATAACCGATATAAATCATAACAAAAAGAAAAGCGGAGATCACAAACATTTCCAAAGAAAGTGAGGGATGAGCAATGAAAATTAATCAAAACTTCGGCATGTCCGGTATTAACCCGTACAAGCGAGCTATTGACAAACTTGATGGGCAAAAGAAAACAACCAGCTCCCAAAAAGACCGAGTCGAAATTTCTTCTACAGCAAAAGAATTGCAATCATCCAATCTCCAAAGTGAACGCCAAGAGAAAATCAACGCACTCAAACAACAAATTGAAGCGGGACAATACAAACCAGATCCAAAGGCGATTGCGAAGGGGATTTTGGGGTTTTATCGGAAATAGGAAAGCAGGGTGAAAAATGTCTGCAGCAAAACTAATCGAAACACTAGACAAAATGTACCGTCTTCACGAAATGCTTTATAAGTCGACGGAAAAAAAGACGGAAATCATCAAACAAAATGACATGGACGGACTGAACCAACTGCTCAAGGACGAGCAAAAATATACAGCCGCAATCAACACGATGGAACGAGAACGGCAAAAGCAAACGGCCGAGATCACAGGGAGTGAAACAGCCACCATTTCTGAATGTATCGAACAAATAACTGATCCGGAAAAAAGTCAATTACAGCAACTACAACAAAAATTAGCGACTGTAATCGAAAAGCTCAAAGAACAAAATCAACTCAATCAATCTTTGATTTATCAATCATTACAATTTGTCAATATGAGTATGAGTTTATTCAATCCACAGCCTGAGCAACCGAATTATTCCAACCCACAAAAGAAAAGCGGGAAAGGGCTCGGCCAATCAATCTTTGATGAAGGGGTCTAGCCCCTCGAAATAATGGAGGTACAATCATGCGTTCAACCTTTATGGGATTAGAAACAGCGAAGCGCGCGATGTTCACGCAACAAGGCGCCATTTATACAACGGGGCATAATATTGCCAACGTCAATACACCCGGATTTTCTCGACAACGGGTAAACTTTGTGCAAACAGAACCATACCCGACAGCCGCGATGAACCGACCACAGATTCCCGGACAAATGGGGACAGGAGTCGAAGCTGGTTCAGTTCAACGTATGCGTGAATCCTTTTTAGATATCCAATACCGCAACGAAAATAACAAACTAGGATATTGGGAATCCCGCGCAACCGCCTTAAGTAAAATGGAAGACATCATGAATGAACCAAGTGAAGATGGGCTAGCGGCTGTTATGGGTGAGTTTTGGAAATCCCTTCAAGACTTAGCAGGTAACCCAGAAAACGAAGGAGCCCGAAAAGTCGTCTTGCAACGCGGACAAGCCGTCGCTGACACATTCCATTATTTACACGATTCCTTAACAAGTATAAAAAAAGACTTTGGAAATGAAATCAGCGTCAATTTAAAGGAAATCAACTCCTTAACAAAACAAATCGCAGATCTTAATAGACAAATAGGCGAGGTAGAGCCACATGGATATTTGCCAAATGACTTATATGATGAACGGGATCGCCTAGTCGATGAGCTATCCCAGCATGTCAATATCAAAGTGACAAAAGAGAAATCTGGTGGGAAACCGTTAGACATTGCGGAAGGCAGTTATCATATCAAATTAATCGGCGCAGACGGAAGTGAAGTAGATTTAGTCAGAGGAAGTGAATACAATCAACTAGGTTTTGCGACTAATGACCAAAAGCTTTCGTACGATGTGCCCGGAAGCATTGAAAATATAGATATATTTGATAGCAAGGGCAATCAAATGGGAGACTCAATAAAGTTTGTTGAAAACGATCAAGTCATTTTCTCACAAGGAAAATTGCGGGGATTGATTGAGTCTTATGGATATACAGTGAAAGATCAAGATGATAAAGAAGTTATAAAAGGCATTTACCCTGAAATGATGGATGATTTGGATAAGCTGGCGTTTACATTTGGGACTTTGTTTAATGAAGTGCATAAAAAAGGATACCCATTAGAAGCTTCCGATCCTGATTGGGATACAAGTAAAAATAAAGACTTTTTTAATGGACTAAATAAACCATCAGAAAAAGATCATAATAACGCCGCAAAAACCATCCAACTAAATCCTGATTTAGGAACGAAAGACATTGCAGCGTCAACTAAGGGATCAGAAAAGGATGGTAAATGGCAAATTGATGCTGGTGACGGAAAACATGCGATTAATCTTAGTAATATTTCAAACTGGATTCTAAGTGAAAAAAGTTCACCAGCACTAGAGGGATTCGATCCAACTGAAACGGTACCTTTTACGGACTTGCCAATCAAAAACGGCTCCATCAACTCTTTCTACGAAGGCATGATCGGTAAACTTGGAGTCGATGCCTTGCAAGCCAATCGTCTTTCTAGAAACAGCACTGTATTAAGACAATCTGTCGAGGAAAATCGCCAATCCGTCAGTTCGGTTTCGCTAGATGAAGAGTTTACGAATTTAATTAAATTCCAGCATGCATATAATGCAGCAGCTCGTCAAATCACAGCAGTCGATGAAATGTTAGATACGATCATAAACGGAATGGGAAGAGTCGGAAGATAAAGGTAGGTGAATAAATTTGCGTGTAACACAGTCCATGCTATCCAATAATATGTTACGAAACTTAAGTAATAGCTATGAAAGACTTGGAAAATATCAAGAACAAATGAACACCCAAAAGAAGATTACAAGACCATCCGATGATCCGGTGATTGCGATGAAGGGAATTACCTATCGCCGAAATTTAATGGAAGTCGAACAATATAAGCGCAACTTTGGGGAGGCCCATAACTGGATCGAAAACAGTGATGCCGCACTTGACAAAGCAACCAAAGCATTACACCGTATTCGTGAATTAACCGTTCAGGCAAGCAATGACACATATGAGGAATCACAAAGGAAATCCATATCGGCCGAAGTGAAACAATTAAGAGACCATTTAGTTGAAATTGCCAATACAAAGTTTGGAGATAAATATTTATTTAACGGATCGAATACTTTAAATAAACCAGTCGATTTAGATGCAAAACCTGTAGTAGTTCCTAAAGATTCGAACCCAGTAAATCTTGAATTATCAAAGGGAATCTACATGCAAGTAAATGTCGACCCAAGTTCCATTTTTACTTATAAAAATGATAATGGAATTGAATCTGGTTTATTCGGGGATATAAACGAGTTAATTAAAAAACTAGAAGACCCGAACGCATCCGGTGAAGAAATTAATGGCTTCCTAGAAAAAATCGACAATCATCTAGACAATGTCACAAATGCCCGCGCTGACCTAGGGGCAAGAAGCAACCGGATTGATTTAATGGAAGAACGTGTCGAACAGTTAGAAGTGATTTCCAAACAAGTCATGTCAGAAAACGAAGATATTGAATTTGAGAAAGTCGCAACAGAGCTGATTACACAAGAAAGCGTCCATCGCGCCGCCTTATCTGTTGGAGCACGAATCATTCAACCGACATTAATGGACTTTTTAAGATAAGGATAATGATAAAATTTTCAGGGTCTGACACTCAAAACTAAGTCAGCCCCTTTTTTCAAGAGGTGAACAAAATATGGAGCTCCCACAAATTCGGCTTTTCTCACAAACAGCTAAAATCCAACTAAATATAGAGCAACCGAAACAGTCGATTGAACAACCACCTGCTGAGCTCGATTTACAACAGCCACCAGCCGAAATAACGTATGAACGCACACCAGCCCAATTGACAATCGATCAAACAAAAGCACGGGAAGATATGGATTTAAAACATATATCGAAGAGAATCGAAGAATTTGCCCAACTCGGATATCAAGACTGGTTAGAAGGGATGACAAGAGTCGCACAAGAAGGGACAGAATTAATGAAAATTGAAAACGGTGGCAACCCAATTGTGGACCAAGCTAAGCGGCGCAGTGAACGTCCTTACCGTCAACTCGGTATCACTTGGATTCCATCCGCCAACAGCGTCTCAGTTCATTTTGAACCAGCTAAAATAAAACTTAATGTGAAAACCAATAAAGTGATCAACAACACCCGACCACAAAAGCCAATACACGAATACCGACCAGGAAAAGTGAATATTTCAATGAAACAATATCCATCCTTATCCATCGATTTTGTCAATCTGAAATATAAAGGTATAAACTACGAACAAGAAATATAAGAAAAGGAACGTGACCCATGAAGATCCAAACAAAATACCACGGCAAAGTAGAAATTACCGAACAAGACATTTGGACATTCGAAAACGGTATCCCTGGATTCCAAGACGAAAAACAATTTACGATTCTACAGTTCCCGGATAATGACGTCTTTTTTATTTTACAATCCATTCAAACCGCTACACTCGGATTCGTCATCACCAACCCATTTCAATTTTTTAAAGAATATGACATAAAAATTGATGACAATACAATCGAACAATTACAAATTGAAAAAGAAACCGACGTTCTAGTATACACAATCCTAACCGTCCAAGACCCATTTGCCAACACAACCGCCAATTTACAAGCACCCCTAATCATGAATAAAAACAACCAAAAGGCAAAACAACTAATCCTAACCGACAGCCAATACAAAACAAGACATAAAATCCTACAAAAGGGGTGAGCCCATGCTAGTCCTAACAAGAAAAACCGGAGAAGCCATCCAAATCGGAGACAACATCGAAATCACCATCCTCTCCGTAAAAGGCGACCAAATCAAAATCGGCATCAACGCACCAAAAAATATCGAAATACATAGAAAAGAAATTTACCTAGAAATACAAAACGAAAATAAAAATGCCTCCAAAGACATCCAAAATCTATTTACCATTCTTTCAAAACAAAAATAAAGAATATCCCCAAGTGCCTGGCTCCCATTTTAAAAAAGATATTAAAAATGAGAGTCAGGCACTTTATTTGTTTCCCACTAATTTTTTCTACAAAACTATTAAATAAAGTCAAAATAAGTCGATATTAATAATGAACGAGGGACAAGGAGCGGCCGACCTTCATACCTCGAGAAAAATCAAAAGTTCACAAGGACGTGAACAAACCTTTCAAGGAGGAAAATAAAATGAGAATTAATCATAATATTGCAGCGCTTAACACATATCGTCAGTTGAATAGTGCTTCAACTGCACAATCAAAATCTATGGAGAAATTATCTTCAGGTCTTCGTATTAACAAAGCTGGAGATGACGCAGCAGGTCTTGCAATCTCTGAAAAAATGCGTGGACAAATTCGCGGATTAGACCAAGCATCTAAAAACTCTCAAGATGCAATCTCTTTAGTTCAAACAGCTGAAGGTGCTCTAAATGAAACACATGATATTCTTCAACGTATGCGTGAATTAGCGGTACAAGCTGGTAATGATACAAACACTACTTCTGACCGTGAAGAAATCCAAAAAGAAATTAACCAAATGACATCTGAAATTAACCGTATTGGTAATACAACTGAGTTTAATACTCAAAAACTTCTAAATGGCTCTAAGGACTCAGCTACTACAGGTTCTAAAGCTAAAATTGAATTTGATTTAACTGGTATGACTGGCGGGAAAGTCTCAGCACTGGGAATTGAAGAAGCTTGGGATACTGATATTGCTACTACTGCAGGAAACCTTAAAGCTACTATTGAAGCTGACGCAGATTTAAATGCTAAATATACGGTTACTGTTACATCAAATAAAGTAACTATTGAAGCAAAAGCAAATGGTGAAGACAATGCATTAAAAGCAGATTTATCTGGTGCAACAGCTGTTACATCATCTGCAGTAACTACTACTGCAGGAGAAGATGATGGTGCGGCATTGAATTTCCAAATTGGTGCAAATGAAAATCAAAGTTTAACATTAGATATTTCTGATATGAGAGCAGTTGCATTAGGTATTTCTACAACAGGTAACGCTGATGCAAAATTAGCAGTAACAGATGGTACAAGCAATACAACTACAGAGCAAGCTCTTAGTGTATTAACACATGATGATGCTGCAGCAACTGTAACAACTATTCAATCAGCTATTGATAAAGTATCTGCTGAACGTTCTAAACTTGGTGCGAACCAAAACCGTTTAGAGCACACAATTAACAACTTAAGCACATCTTCTGAAAACTTAACTGCTGCGGAATCTCGTATCCGTGACGTAGACATGGCTAAAGAAATGATGGAGCAAACTAAGAACTCTATTCTTTCTCAAGCAGCACAAGCAATGTTGGCTCAATCGAATCAAATGCCTCAAGGAGTATTACAACTCTTGAGATAATTGGTTGAAGGGCGTCTAGCTTGGTAACGAGCTAGAGCATCACTGGGTGAATTGCTGGAACTTCCTAAAGCTTCATCAACCACAACGTAACTGGAAACGGTCAGCGTGATGGTGTAAAAATGATGAAGATGACACAATGGATAATCAGCAGCCAAGCTCCTAAGAGGAAACTCTGGAGAAGGTTCAACGACTAGGGAATACGGTCTAAGGCGTAAGCTATGACTATGAATCTCGTAGGGCAGTGTAAACTGTTCGAAGTGCCCAGCTCCATGAAAAGCATGGATGAAGATATAGTCTATTCTGTCATCGAAAGATACAGTCGCAAAGCAAGCGAACCAACAACCACAAGGAGTTTTACAACTTCTTCGTTAATTTTAGATTATATGGATGGGACTCTAGTTATGCTAGGGTCCCTTCTACTTTTTAATATAGGTTGAAGAGGATATTACCATATATAAAGGGGATTTTAGTCTTCATAGCAATAAGCTGTATCATGAGTAATAAGGTGATTAAAAATACATACAAAATTTAATATTTAAGGTAAAATTAATTGTAAATAATGGATTCTTTTTTGTAGAAATGGGGGACACTATGATAACTTCAACAAGCATTTTTGATAATTCAATTATATGTGAAGTTGATTTAACTCGAAATGAGGATACACTACAGAGAATATTAAAAGAATATGAAGAAGAGGTTCAAAAGCTTTCTCAAATGGATGAATATCAGATTAAGGAAGAATTAAGCAAAGTAATTTCTCCTACTAGAGAGAAAGAGAAATTTGAATTCTATCAAAATAACTTATTATATATCAAGCAAAGCTTCTTTATAATCCAAAAGGATAAAAAAGAAGAAAATCTTGATTCAGAGGCAATAAAACAATTACGAATAGAAGATATAATAGAGGAAATCCCTTCAGAAATCTCCAGTTCTTTACGTATATCATATAGAGAATTAAATGAAATAGCAAAGAAGAAAGCTGAAGCAAGTGAACAATGGAACGAATACAATGTAGTTTCTACAGTGGCTAGTAAACTAGGGATAGAGGAAGCCAATATAAAATTAATTTCAACTTTAAGTGAATATATATCCTTTGTTTCAGAATTACATACTGCGGAAGAGTATGTTTCTAGAGGTCAAAAAGATTGTACATATGAACTGTTGCCATCACTTCATAGAAATCATACAAAAGATTACAGTGTGCATCTATCAGCATATGAAGGAGCATTTAAACAAAAAATAATATATTATGATAAGGATATAATTGGTAAATCAGCAGAGGCAATGAGAGCAGAAGGTCAACATTTTGGCTTACCTACCGACTACTTAGATTTTACTGAAGCACACTTAATTTCCTTGTTATTTGCTATCGAGGAGTATAATTATGATAAACAACATTCAATTGTATATTTTGTAAATGCTCTTGAATATAATACAGAAGTAATTGGGCAAAGAGAAAAACTAGTTGATTATTCAATTCAATCTAATGTAGATACGATTAACGGAAAAGTAGGAAGCTCCCGTTCATATTTTATAAAATTAGGAAATTCTAATGAAAGAATTCATTTTCAAAAAGGGTGTTTCTTAAAATTTTCAGTGGAAGATAAAGAATCATTTAGGGAGAGACTAGGAAAGTTTTGTAAAGTAGCAATAATAGATAAAAATCATAAAAAAGATATTTTAAAAGAGTTATTTAATTTAGGTGTCACTTTTGAGAATATATATCCTGATAAAGATAATGTTGTTAAATCAATAAAATTCCAATATAAGGAAGTGACAGGAGGGAACATAGGATGACGAAAACAAATTTTCTAGAAGCAATGAAAAATATTAACGCCAATAGACCTCTTATTTCCGTTCAAGACATAGTTACTTTCATTGATAAAGGGAATAAATATTTAAAAATGTTTCCTGATGAAATGACAGAAGAAAAAGAAATGGAAGTCCTTCAGGGAATAGTATTAAGTCCTGATTATCAAAGAACATACAGGGCAACAATTAAAGAAGAAAGTTCTATTATAGAATCATTGCTTATTAATATTCCAATACCTGAAATATTTTTGGTTATTTCAGGTAAAAATGATATTCAAATAAGACATGTAATGGATGGACAGCACAGATTAAATGCTATTTATAGATATATAAATAATAAATTCGCTCTTAAGGGATTAGAGATACTAGGTTCAGACCCGGTTTATGTAAATAAAAAATTTTCGGAGCTAGATAAAAAAGATAAAATAAAGATTTTAGGAAGTCATTTATCAGTTTTAGAATTTGAAAGTTTTGAAGACCCAGAGATTGAAATTGAATTATTTAAAAGATATAACAGAAATACAAAGCCTTTAGAGATGCAGGAAATTGAAATGGCAACATATTTTTCTGAAACGAGCAAGTACTTAAGTGGTTTTATAAATAATTTGATTGAAAATAACACTTTAATCGAAAAGATACTTTCTGAAGATACCTATTCAGAAGAGGATAGGAATCTAGCTACTAAAAAGGATAATTTGTATAAAATTTATAATATAACTAAAGCAAGAAATGATAAGCAAAAAAACCACCAAGAATTATGTGTTATTTTAAGTATACTAGAAAATGGTTTACAAGAAGGTATAAGAGATGGCATGACAGCTTCCAAAAACTTCTTAAAAACAAAGTCGATTACATATAAGAACAATGGAGATGAAAATATAAATTTCTTACAGAATGAATTTAATTCATTCAATAATTTTTTACTGCAGCTTTCTCAAAAAGTAGAGCTTCCTTTTTCAACACATATGCTTGGTGAAGAGAAAGGTAAGCAAAGTAAATTTTTAATGGGATTAGCTATTATCGTAACATCGGTTTACTATTATTTCCAAGTGGATTTAGAAAGTGAAGAATTATTAAATGAGATAAAAGAAATTATAAGTCTATCTCCTATTGCTGATTTAAGTTATAAAGCCTCATCAACGAATATGAAAAATGTTATGTTATATCTTTTTAGGAATAATAAAATTCATGAAAAACCTTTTAATGCTCTAACCTTTAAGACCTCAAAACTCGAAGAGATTCAAGCCTTTATAGAAAGAAATGAAACAAACATAGAGCAACTATTATAACACTCTTTATTTAGCCTTTTTGGATAATTAATAAAAATGCTATATTGCGCATTTAGATATATTACGGAGAACCATAGTATAAGTAAATGAGGTTTTTATTGTTTGGAATATATTACAGGTTTTATACCAAATATTATATGGTAATTAAATACTGATATATTAATTTGTGTAATAAAGATAAAAATAAGAATATATTATTATCATGTTTAAGCTTATCTTAAGCCCTAATTCCTTTCGAGGAGTTAGGGCTATTTCTATTTTGGGAGGAGAAAAGATGATGTATTTGGAATGGTTTGTAGGAACAATGAAAAAGACATTTGGTATTGAAGTGAAAAGAGAGGATGTAGGCTACGAAGCCCATGATTTCTATCATGAAGAAATAGATGCTTTGCTCATCCCAGCTGAACACCTAGAAAAGTTACCCAACCCATTGCTCATTGAAGCAATTTCGTATGTAGATGATAAAGGGTACGAGTGGATTGCTGGTTATGTACTTGAAGAGGAAACGAGAAAGAAGCTGTACGAAGTATGGATAAAGAATGGGGAACAAATTGCTTATGAGATTTATGTCGATTAAAAAATCCTTTGAACTATCCCAGTTGAATTCACGACATTACTTTTAGCAAACTTACGACAAAACTAATAGGACATGTATCGTTATTTACAGAATGTATGAGCGACAAAGAAAAGGAATGGTTTCTGCATAAAAAAACTGCCGACATTATTATATAACTGTCGTGAGCTGGCTAGGAAAGGAACTTGGAAATGAATACAAAGAAAACATAAAAGGCTATTGGTGTATAAAAACGTACATCAATAGCCTTTTTTCATTCTGGGAGGTGAATCATTCTTGGAAATTGAAGAATTTGCAAAGTGGCTTTTTACAGAGGGAAAAGCAGCCAAAACAATTGAGTCCTATGTGAACGACGTCAAAGGATTCCAATCATATTTACAGGAGAAGTTGAACGATGTTCCAATCCTATCACGCTTCTCATTTGTCAGATACAAGGAACATTTGATGAAGGAGGACTATGCCATTTCCACCATCAACAAAAAGATTAATAGTCTAAAAGTCTACAACGACTTTCTAAGAACCAAAGGACACCTAAGCGAGTCATTCATACAATTGAAGCGGGATAGAATAAAAATTGCCGCTGGAAGTGAGGACAATGTAGATGCCCTTACGGATGAACAAGTGGAAGAATTGCTTTTCTATGTTGAAAACAGAAGCAAGGTTAGAACTCGTAACAAGCTGATTGTATATTTGCTGCTCTATACGGGTGTAAGGGTTAGCGAATTGATTGGAATCAAAATTGTAGACATTGACTTCCTAATGAATCAATTGGCGGTGATTGGGAAAGGCGGAAAGAGACGTGAAATCGGGCTTAGACAGGATGTGCTTCAATTAGTAAAGGACTACATAAAGGAAGAGCGTTCTGCATCTAATTTCAGCCATAGCGACTATCTATTAGTGAGCCAACGAGCAGAAAAAATGCATCGTGATGCAGTAAGGGATTGGTTAGCAAAGATTTCGAAGGAACTAGGATTCAAGCTGCATCCACATTTGTTTCGTCATACGTTTTGTACAAGGCTGTTGAAAAAAGGTGTAGACCTTACAACGGTTAGTAAAATCGCAGGTCATTCCACTGTGAATATGACAGCAAGGTTCTACATTCAAACGACTAAGCAAGAGAAGATGGATGCGGTCAATCTATTATAAGAAATGGAGGAAAAATAAGATGGATACGAAGCAAATTGTTATCATCAAAAAAGTAATGTGTGCTATTTTAGCAATCGCTTTGGAAGAATTGTCTAAGAAGAATAGAAGGTAAACAAGGAGCAATTTATATTCCTGAATGAACAAGAATCTATTGTAGGTTCTTGTTTTTTTGCATTCCTTTTGAACCCTAGCGAAGAATCAGTAGTAAAAGTAGGGACGCTGTTGCGCTACTGACGCTACTTTAGGTAATCAAAAGTTTGGTTGATATTTCGTTCTGTCTTTTTCTTACCCATTCAAGGTGATATGATGTAGAAAAAAATACTAGGTAATGGAAGGCGAAACCAACATGAGCAAAAACAAGAAAATTAAACCATCGTATTCACTACGGGAACTTATTCCCGAAATCGCTGGGATTCCAGAATTAAAGGATGCTCACTTTGATGCTGAATATAAGGCTGTACAGCGCATAGTCAAAGTGATGAAAAATATAACGGGTAACGATGAAGTAAGGCAGCGGATTCCCCATGAAGAGAAAAAGTCGTTTATTATTATCACTAGAAACTTATATAACATGATTAAAAATGACCAGACGGGTGAAGGACAAGACCTTTTTGCTAGAATGGCAGCAGATGAAGTATTAACTGGAAAGGAATATGAAAAGCTTATTGGATTTTTTAAGGAAGGCTTTAAAGCTAATCCTGAATTACCATTAAATAAACTCCTTATCGAACGGGTAAATAGCGATGACAGTTTCTATCAATTACAGGATGAGATTGAGCAGCTAGTGCAACGTGATATAAATCTCCTCGTAGATTTGGAATGTTATTCTTTACGGGAGCAAAAAATAAAGGAGTACCTGTCATTTTTGAAAGACTCTTCCCAAATGAATGCATGGAGAAATGGTGTAGAATCAGACCTAAAGGCGGAGCAACTCAAGAAGAGAATAATAGCTATCGCAATGGAAAAAGGATTGGACGTTCAAAAGGTTTTAGAAGGGAAAGACCGTGACCTACAAGAAGAAGTTACGGGAGAAATAATTAAAAGGGATATGGAAGCATATCTAAGAAATATGGATGAAACGGACAGTTAAAAGTTGTCCGTTTCTTTTTTTGTCAAGAAAAACTGAGTTGGTTTTTGGGACAAAATTGCTCTGTTTGATGTCCCAAAGTTGTCCGTTTTTACCTGTACAATAAATGTGTAAGAGTTAATCACAACAAGCCCTATCAAACATTTATCAGTGAAAATGGAGGTTATTAAAATGAGTAGTATGCAATCAAAATTAGTCCGTCCTTCAAGCAAGTCAAATAAGAACCCATTAGGCGATGGAGCACAAGAAGGAAGAATTTTATCTGTAGAAGTTAAAGAGTTTGATAGTTTCTATCACGATTCAGGCAAGCGAGTTGCTCTTAACATCAAAGTAGAATTTATTAAACCGAATGGTGAATTGGTTTATTTGTACTATGCACCAACCATCACATGGTCTGAGAAAGGGAAGTTCATGAAAACGCTAAATGATTTGGATGTTCTTCCAGCGGAAGGTGAAGAACTTGATAATAACGCATTGGTAGGTATGGAAGTAACAGCAACAATTGAAAACGTGGAACGTGACAACGTTGTTTATAGCAACATTGTCAGAATCCAGAAAAGGGCAACTATCATTCCACCCAAGGCATCGAATGAAGAAGATAGTGAAATTATGAATCAATTGTTTGATGTTGATGACATCGACTTTGGCGACATGTAATACCCTAACGAACCAACAGTACCGACTGTAGCGGCAATGGTTGCTATAGTCGGTACTGACACTACATGAGACAAAACAAAAAAGGAGCCAACAAAAAAAATGACATACACAGAAGCAAAAACAACAGAAGAAATTATTATGGAATCCCTTGCCGTATTGAGAAAGAATGTAGAGGTAACAGAATTACGCATCTTGAAAACAACAAAAGGCACAGTTAGCGGCTACTTTAGCGATTACCAAGAATTAGCGGATGTTGCAGGGGAATACGATGGAAAGGTTCCTGCAATCTATTTTACCCTTAATCCAACAAAAACGGATTTGCTTTCAAGAGCGGCAAATCGGATTGTGCAGCGAGCTAAAAACACAACTACCGATGCTGACATTGAGTGCAGACGCTGGTTTCCGATTGATTTTGACCCAGTACGTCCAGCTGGTATTTCATCAACGGAGGAAGAACACCAATCCGCTCACACGAGGGCGAAGGAAGTACAAAGGTTTCTGACAGAAAGAGGTTGGAGTGAACCTATTGTGGCAGACAGCGGTAATGGCGCTCATTTGTTGTATCCTATTGACCTTCCAAATGATGATGAAAGTACAATGCTTGTCAAAACGGTATTAGAAGCATTGGATTTCCAATTCAGTAACGAATCGGTCAATGTGGATAAGGGAGTTTTCAATGCCGCTCGAATTTGGAAGCTTTATGGCACAATGGCTTGCAAAGGTGACCATACAGATGAACGACCACATCGGCTGTCTCAAATCTTATCTTGTCCAGAAGAACTGAAAGAAGTGTCAGTGGAACAGTTGAAGTCATTAGCAGCTTTATGTCCAACAATGCAGACTAAGAGCAAATCAGCTTCTAAAAAGAGCAACACGGAAGAAGGTTTCAACCTAGAAGAATTTATAGAACAACATGAACTGGATGTTGCCTTCTCCGCTCCTTGGCAAAAGGATGCAACCAAGTATGTGTTGTCGACTTGTCCTTGGAATGAAAGCCATACGAACAAAAGTGCATTTATCATCCAGTTTAAAAACGGGGGGATTGCGGCAGGTTGCCATCATAATAGCTGTTCGGAGGAAAACTGGCAAACACTGCGAAAGAAATTTGAGCCAAATTGGAATCCATCATCTAAGGAAGAATCCAAAAAGGAATCACAGGCAGATATTTTGATTCGAGTAAGTGATGAAGCCGAGTTCTTTCAAAATGATTTGGGAGAGGCTTATGCTGCGGTTACACTCAATGGTCATAAGGAAGTAATGAAAGTGAAGAATAAGAAATTTAAAATGTGGCTAACAAAGCAATTTTATGATGCAACGAAAAGAGCACCAGGTAGTGATGCAATGAATCAAGCAATTGGCGTTATGGAAATGAAGGCTGCCTTTGAGGGGGATGAACGCAGACTGCAGTTACGGGTGACAGAAAAAGATGGTGCTTTTTATTATGACCTAGCAAATGAGGATTGGAGTGTAGTAAAGGTGGAGCCGAATGCCTGCCAAGTGCTCGATGAACCTCCAACTCTGTTTACCCGAAATAAGAATACCAAAGCACAAGTATTGCCTGATTTTACAGGGGACTTGAAACTATTACTAAATCACATACGGATTAAGAATGAAGATGACCAAATTCTTTATCTTATCTATGTTGTCACATGCCTAATTCCGAGTATTCCGCATGCTGTACTTGTATTCAGTGGTGAAAAAGGAGCGTCTAAGTCCACTTCCATGCGATTGACAAGACAAGTAGTTGACCCTGCTGTTCAGGATTTGTTAACGATGCCTAATAGTATGCAGGATTTGGCAATATCATTGGCAAACAACTACATGCCATCTTTTGATAATTTGGATGGTTTGTCAGCTGAAAAAAGCGACCTATTATGTATTGCTTCTACAGGTGGAGGATTTAGCAAACGTACCTTGTTTACAGATGATGATGAAACGCTACTTGACCTTCGCAGATGTGTTGGATTGACAGGTATCAATGTAGTCGTTACAAGAGCAGACTTGATTGACCGTTCCATTATCATTGAATTAGACCGTATTCCAGAGGATGAACGAAAGGAAGAACGAGATGTATGGGAAGCATTTGAAAAGGATAGAGCATCCATAGTAGGTGGAGCTTTGCAAACTTTAGCAAAAGCAATGGCTATCTATCCAGATGTGCAATTAGACAAACTTCCACGGATGGCAGATTTTACTCGCTGGGGCTTTGCCATTGCGGAAGTCTTAGGATATGGTGGGGAACGATTCTTGCAAGCCTACCGTAAAAATCGCAATCAATCGAACGAAGAAGCTATTTCCTCACATCCAGTAGCCGCTACAGTTGTTGCTCTTATGATGGAAAATCAATCTTGGTCGGGTTCCGTTGCTAGTTTGCTAGGTGAACTAGAACGTGTAGCCGAACAAGAAAAGATTAATACCAAAGTCAAAACATTCCCGAGAGCAGCTCACATTCTAAGCAGAAGGCTAAAGGAAGTGAAGTCCAATTTAGAAGATGTAGGGATTACTTTTGACATTCGCCATGCAGGAGACTCCAAAAAGGTATCCATTCAAAAATCTGGCGGCAATGTTGTTCCGATTCGCCCGCAACAAGGGACATTGAAACGGACAGGTACTGATTCAAATGAAGTCACAGACAATGAACTGTCGGAAGATTATGATGAATTTGCGGGATGGTAATCATCCCTTTGCACCTACAGTAGTGTCAGTAGCGAAAGAAGGGTTGCTACTGACGCTTTGAGGGGCAAATTTTACCGGAATCAAAACAAGAACCCAAAATTATATTATTACCTTGCAATCATTAGAAGGGAGACATTTATATGTTATTTATGGAATCAGTTGAGCAGTTTGGAAAGTACCAAGCAAACATTGAGCGGAGTCCAGTTACGATAAAAGCCTATCATGAAGATTTATCACTTCTAAACCGTTACCTAGAAGAGAAATATAACAGTCCAGTTTATTTGGAGGACATTACACAAGAAGATGTTGAGGAGTATCTTTATTATCTTAAGAATACTAAGGGGTACCAGCCCATTAGCCGAAAACGTGTGTTAGGAAGCATGCGGTCATTCTTTGGCTATGCCTACAAAAGCGAATGGTGTGACAAGAATGTTACCGTAAGGCTTGAGCCAATCAAATGTCAGCAAAAAGAGCGGCAATATCTTTCTGAAGAAGAGGTTCATCAATTTGTAGATGCTATCCAACATGACCTTGCCCGTTTAGTCGCACAAACCCTTTATTACACTGGAATGCGTATTTCAGAATGCCTAAATCTTCATGTAGAGGATGTCGATTTAGAAGACAACCTAATTCACATTAGGCATGGGAAGGGGAACAAAGACCGCTTTGTTCCAATCAATGCAAAATTGAAGGAGTTGTTTGTGGATTACACGGAGAACTGGCGGGTGAATTCGGATTACTTCTTTGCTACAAGAAACACTGGTACGTTTTCAAAAACTAGGGTATCCAAGATATTTAGGGATACGAATCGGGCATTAGGATGGAAAAAGAACGTAACTGCACACATTCTGCGTCACTCCTTTGCCTCAAAGCTAGTCAAAAACGATGTTCATTTGGTCAAGATTTCAAAACTGCTTGGACATAGCAGCCTAAAAACAACGAGTATTTATGTCCACAGCAATATGGATGATTTGAAAGAAGCTGTTAACACACTATAAAGGAGAGTAAACAATGACTAAAGCGGAAGCATTGCAACCGATTTATGATGACAAGGTTAAAGGAATCTTAAAACTGTTAGGGGAAGGTTATTCAAGGGAAGAAGTGGCTGAGCAGTATCGTTATTCAACTTATCGTTCTATGGATAGCTATATGAGTCGTAAGAATTTTGTTTGGGACAAGCGAAAGGCTACCTATGTACCAGCAGATGCTATCAAGGCTTCACTAGAAACAATGGCGAATTTTCCATCAGACCGAGTTCGAAGAATTGTAATGGAATTGAACAAGGAAGGAGCGGATTTGAAGGAGGTTGCAGTGAAGGTAGGCTTCGAAAATCACTTAGAAATGGCTTCTTACATGAAGTCAAAAGGCTTTGAATGGTCGCAGGAGGCAGGGAATTATCTCTCTACTTCTCCGACCATGCCTAATGATGGGGAAAAGGTTACTACTGTCAGTAATGACGCTTCATTAGAGGGTTCCCTTTCCATTGGAAATGGTGACGGTGAGCAATTTCTACCTTTACTCGAATGGTTAGCTTCGAACAAGGAGGGCTTACAAAGCCTTTTGGGAGCGTCAGTAGCGTCAGGACAAATCCCCCGCTTTACCCTTCCTGGTTTATTTGTTACAAAATCGGTTCATATGACGAACACCCTTGACCAAATGGTTAGAGATTTTAGCAAGGAAAAGAACATCAATCAGCGGGAAATCTTTGAGGTTGCATTGATTGAGTTCTTCCAAAAGTACGGTTATGAGCGAGAAGTCGAGACATTGTTACAGCAAAATGCCTAGCAAATGGGTTTTTAATGGAAGAAACGAAGAACGGTTCTAATGGTTTCCTAATGAACTGCTGTTTTTCGTTCTTTCATTTTTTTATGATTTCCTAATGTTTTGGAAGGAGTTCTTTCCATTATATTTGGTTTTCCTAATGATGCAACTTCACTTTCTGCAAATTCTTTGAGTTACATGGGTTTCTTGGTTAGGGAGATTTTTGATTTTCGAGGTTACTTTTCGTCAGTTGAATAGTGCTTCATCAGCACAAGGTAAATCAATGGAGAAATTATCTTCTGGATTACGTATTAATAAAGCTGGAGATGATGCTGCAGGTCTAGCAATCTCTGAAAAAATGCGTGGACAAATTCGTGGGTTGGACATGGCAGCAAAGAATGCACAAGATGGTGTAAGTTTACTTCAAACGGCTGAGGGAGCTTTAAATGAAACACACTCTATTCTTCAACGTATGCGTGAATTAGCGGTTCAATCATCAAATGACACAAACACAGATGCTGACCGTGAGTCAATTAATACTGAAATCAATCAGTTGAAAGAAGAGATTGACCGTATTGGTAATACAACTGAATTTAATACAAAGAAATTAATTGATGGTTCTATAGGTGAGAAAAAAGTAGCTGGAACTGATAATGCAGCGGTTATTAGCTCTGCACTTGGTAAAGAAACTGCCGCTCAATCCTCTACCACTGTAGATGGTTCAAAACTGGATGCCTTTACTGGAGGTTCACAATCAATCACTATTGATGGTGCGAAAATCAGTTTTACTGCTACGCAAGCAGACTATAGAGCAACATCAGATGGTTCTGGTACTGCTGACGTTGACGCGTTTGCAAGTCAACTTCAAAAAGATATAAACAAAGCTATTGACGCATATAACACAAGCAATGGAACTAGTATTGCAAATGTAACTGTTTCAAAAGACCCTGCTGCTGCCACTAAAGTTTTGATTAAGTCAGGATCTGAAGGTGCGACTTCAACTATTCATGTAGATTCTCCCGCTACAGGGGCTACAAATCTTTGGGAAGCAGCTGGCTTTACAGTAGATACTGCACATAATGCTACTGGATCTGAAGGGGTAGTTGATGCAGCTGGTGGTGGAAGTTTAGCAGCTCTTAAAACTCTAGCTGGGACTGCAGGTGCTGCGACTTTTACCTTTGAGGTAGATGGAAAATCTATTGCCGTCGATTTAAATGATCAATCTGGGTCAGGTGGTTTCGCTGCGCAGACTGTTACAAAAGATAGTGACATGGGAGCTATTGCAACTGGTCTTCAAAAGGATTTAAATGAAGCTATTAAGGCATATAATGCAACAGTTCCAACTTCCGAACAAGTTAAAGAAGTATCAGTATCTGTTAAAGATGGAGCATTTGTTGTTGAAAGTGGTTCAGATAAAGCAACAAGCAGTATTAAATTCGACAACAGTGAAGCTGCTCAATTACTAGGTCTAGCTAAACAAAATAGTGCTACTCAAGGTGGCGGTGTAGACTTCCAAATCGGAGCTAACCAAACTCAAACAATGAAGGTTACTATTGAAGATATGCGTACAGATGCTTTAGGAATTAAAGATATTGACTTATCTAATAAAGCAGGTGCAGAAGAAGCTATTACTAAGATTAACGATGCTATTGAAAAAGTATCAACTCAACGTTCTAACCTTGGTGCATTCCAAAACCGTTTAGAACATACAATCAACAACTTAGGAACTTCTTCTGAAAACCTAACTGCTGCAGAATCTCGTGTAAGGGATGTCGATATGGCGAAAGAGATGATGGAGCAAACTAAAAACTCTATTCTTTCTCAAGCAGCACAAGCAATGTTGGCTCAAGCGAACCAACAACCACAAGGAGTTTTACAACTTCTTCGTTAATTTTAGATTATTTAGAAGGGACTCTAGTTTTGCTAGGGTCTCTCTTCTTATAAATGTATATATGGTTATTAGTAGGGAGGAAGAATAGTGAACAAACCGATTATTTTAGATAATGCTGTCTGCAGAATTGGCGAAGATACGAAAATATTTAGTTATGATTATAGTTTAGATATGAATGTCGTAAAAACGGGTTCAGTTATAAATCCCCTTGTTGACTATAGTGGAATCTCCAGCGAGATGGTTACAAAAACGAAAGTGGAAAGAGAACGAGACGATGAAGATTTTAATTATAGTGAATTATTCTCCAAAACTGAGGTTAATAGAGAAAGAGATGATGAAGAAAATTTATTTTTGGAATTAGAATCAAAAACATTCGTAGAAAGAGAACGGGACGATGAGAGTTTTAATTATAACGAATAAAGATGATGTGACGGTTGATTTTGTAGTTAAAGAGCTTCAAAAAAGAAATTTGGCCTATTATAGATTGAATACCGAGGACATACCTAATAAAGTTAATATATCCTTTGACTTTGATAACAATAGATTTGAAATACTTGATAAAGTAAAGAAACAAAGATACTCGCTATTAAATTTTAATTCTGTATATTACAGGAGACCCCAATTAAATAATTTTGATTTTATTGAAAAGCTAAGTAATTATGAGATTAATTATTTAAAGAGTGAGCTAAATTTTATTCTTGAAGGTATATATAAATTGCTTGAAGATAAATATTGGCTGAATAATGTTTATAGAATTAGAGAGGCAGAGAATAAAATTTATCAGCTTCAATTGGCTAAAGAAGTTGGTTTCTGTATCCCAAATTCACTAATTTCCAATCAATATAATATTTTAGTTAATTTTTATGAGAAAAACGACAATAATTGTATTATTAAACCTATAAAAAGTGGATATATGCTAAATGATAAAGGTTCAAAAGCCATTTTTACAACAAAGGTTGAAGAAAATATTTTTAATAATCCCGTTAGGGTTGAATCCTTTCCATTGTACTTACAAAGGAACATTCCAAAGAAATTTGACATAAGGGTGACGGTAATTGGCGAAAGAGTCTTTGCTGCTGAGATACATTCACAGATAAATGAAGATTCATCAATTGATTGGAGGAGGGGGCTAAAGCCACTTGAACATTATGAACACATATTGCCAATTGAGATTAAAAGAAAATGTATTGAACTTACTCATAAGTTGAAATTAAACTATTCAGCCATAGATTTAATTTATACCGGCGAGGATGAGTATATTTTCTTGGAAATAAATCCCAATGGGCAGTGGGCATGGATTGAGAAAAGGTTACATTTCCCATTAAGCAGGGAAATAGTAAATCTACTAGAAGATGGTGTTTAGGTTAGTGTTACAAAGGATTAAAGAGTTAATTAAAAATATACGTGAATTTATATGGCCATTGTTAGATCCTCTTGAAGAACATGACGTTTTACAAATAGGAGAGGAAGACTGTGACTGGGAAGAAGAGGATTTGGACTTAATGTTAGAGTATGCTAACAAATACTATGAAAGTGAAGAAGAAAGGAAGAAGGATGTAGAATCAAAATCAACAATTTTTATTGGTACATTTGGAGTTACTGCAACCATTTTAATATATTTGTCGAAAGATCTGATTTTAAATAATTCTGTTATTCAATCTCCTTTTATGATAATCTTAATTTTCCTTATGACTTTATCTATAATTTATTTGTGTAGAGCTATATGGTTTTCTATAAAAGCATTACAACGCCAAAATTATTATAGACTCTCTTTTCCACGCTTTATGCTAGAAAACAATGTGAATAAAAAGAAAAGGTTAATTGTAAAACTTTATAACTACTCAAAAAAGAATTCTGAGACGATTAACTTAAAAGTAGATTTTATGACGATGGCTCAAGAATATTTTAAAAGGGTAGTAGTCCTCGTTTCGTTATTCTCCATTTTGGTTTTAGGAAAATATCTCCTTTCATATAAAACAGTATTAAATAATATTTTTAGTACACTGAACGATATAACTATAGGGCAATATATATTAAGTGCAATATTAGGTGCCATTGTATTACTGTATCTACTGATTATTATAATATTCCATAAACTCTTTAAAAGATAAAATTAATGATCAGTATTCACTATCTTTGAATCAATCCAATATATCATTCTGATTTAGTTCTTTTATTGGATGTCGTAAGAAAGTCTGATTTATAGGGAGGATTTTAATAGGGACACAGGTAGGAACAACAGGGATAGGTTCGTCCCACCTAAGTCTTCAAAAATTGAAAGTGTAACCCCCGATTTTCTATAACACCAAAAAGGAGATAACAAATTGAATAAAGATGAACATCAAAATAAAAAAATTCTTGAGGAACAGATCCAATGGTGTAAGGAGCAAGATCAAATCCTCGAAGAAATAGAGACAAAGCTTTTTGAAATGAAAAAAATAGCCGAATACTCCCTTGAATACGAGCTTACTTCAGATGAAATAGATGAGTTAAATGGTCAATTACAAGAATTGAAATGTGAAGTACAATCTCTTGAAAAACAATTACATCCTGTTGTCCATTAGAAGTGTGAAGCCGAACTCTAGGAAATGATGTCCTAGAGCTGGATTTCATGCACTTTCTTCTTCAACTTTTGATTCAGGCAGCACATATGGTTCTTTATTCTTCATAATCCGATAAACAATATTTACTAATCTCCGCTCCACATATACCATTGCTTGCTTCTTTTTACGACCTTCTTTAATCTTCTTTTGATAATTGGATCTCCGTCACAGTGACGCCCCGAAAATTCTTGTTTCATAGAATGTTTCATACGGTGTAAAACATTAGAGGCAGATACTGCATCTCATCTTTCACAATGACTTCAAGGATGTTGTTGTAAAAAAGTATTCAACAAGGGCCTACTTCCATTTGCTGTAGGTGATCTATTGAACTCAACATACAATACTTCAATTCTAAACACATAAAGGTTATAATTGTAAGTATAATTAAGTGAATTTTCAGAAAAATAATGAACCTTGAGTAACTGAAGAAGGGATAGTAAGGGGATTATTCGATGAGGAATCTCAGTAAACGTGATCGGTTGGTGGAGAAGTTAGAATCGCATTTGCGTTATTCGGCAAGGCATTTGATTAAATTTGATTCGTTAGAGGAAACGTTACAATATATCATTAATTCTTTTTGGGTGGAGCTACCATGTGATCTTGTGGCGATTATTTTGAAGGAAAAGGATGTTCTGAAGCCGAAAGTGTGGAAAGGCGGGTCGGATCAATTTGAAAAGGGGTTTCCTATTCCATTAAATAGGTGTTCAACGAATATTCTTGAAGAGGGTTGGAGTATTGAAAAGACACGGGAAGGCATCCAATGTGATTTTCATAAGTTGATGACGGAGGAAAATATATCAACTTGGTTTACCGTTCCCTTAAAAGAAGATATTACGAGTATTGGCTTTTGCGTCGTAGGGTTTCAAAATTTTGTACCTTTGATTGCGGAGACTGAAAGGATTTTCGTTGAGTTTGGGAAGGATATTGCTGTATCTATTAAACTGGCTCAAAATAAAGAGATCGAAAAAAAGAAAATGGAAGGGTTGACGTGGTTCAATGACAACTTATACCCGGGATCTCCTATTGAACCATTAGTCGGGAAAGTCGTGGAAATGGCTTGCATGGCAACTGGTGCAGCTTCAGCCTATATTTATTTATATGATCAAAGACAGAATTGTTTTTCCTTCCAACCTCCTCATAAAGGAGTGGTGGACGTTCCAAATAAAATATGGGTAGGGAATCATTATAATTTAAGTGAACATTTTCCGTTTTTTGAAAGGGTAGGGGAAAATGAGTTGACGGTTCCATTGGTTGTGAACCTTGAGACAATTGGGATTTTACATCTGGCGGATAAACGGAGTGGGGTTTTTAAAGAGGAAGATATAGAATTATTAGAGTTTTTTACAACACATGTGGCGACATTATTAGAGAATGCTCGATTATATGAAATAGAGATCGATTTAAAACATCGGCTGGAGACGGTTATTGAGCACCAGCAAGAATTAGTGAAACAAACTTTGGATGGGGAAGGTTTTGATGCAATCTCCCATACACTGGGTCATCTAGTAAAGCACCCCATCATTTTGTTTGACCGGTTTTTTCGTCCTGTCTCTTATTATAAATTGGAAATGGAGGAGGGGATTTTCCAAGATTTGATTAATCAAGTGCAAAATCATAGAGAACATGTGAAGGAAATGAAAAAAAGGAAGGTATGGCTTAACGATTTAACTGGGGAGAACGATGGAATTGGCATTTGGCCCGTTGTGGGTGGCGGCGATTTATTAGGGTATCTTGCTATCCGTATGAAAAAAGACCAAGTAGATGATGTACTTCGATTAACGATTGAACATGCGTTAAATGTATATGCGATTCAATTTATCAAGCAAAAGCTTGTGATGGATACAAAAGAACAGGTCAAAGATAGCTTTATTAACAAGCTATTTGAGGAAACGATTGAAGACGAGGATCAATTGATTGAATATGCTAATCTTTTTAATTGGAATCTGTTTGCCCCGCATCGAATAGGCATCCTGTCCATTCAATTGGCAGATCAAAAAATGAATTTACTAGATTTAGAAGCACAAAAGACGGCAATTTGGGAGCAAGTGAAAGAGTTCTTGACCCTCCATGATCCGGACATCATTTTCACACGCAGAGGGGATGATTTTATATTAATTGTTCCTGAATCAAAAGCGGAAAAAGGGATGAAAGCTTATTGGCAATCTCTTTACAAGTACATTTGCCAACTGAATTTACAAGGAGGAGATGTACAGAAAATTTTCCTTGGGGTTGGAGGGAAAACGGAAAAACTAAGAGATTACTATTTCTGCTACAAACAAGCCCATCATGCTCGTAATGTTGTCATCCATCATCTTCAGGACGAAGGTTTCGCCCTCTTCGAAGATCTTGGTGCTTATACATTATTGAATAATTTAAAGGACCCATTGATCGCGAATTTATTTATAGAGACTTACCTTGAACCATTACTTCATTATAAAGATGGCAAAGGGGCCGATCTTTTCACGACATTGAGGGTTTATATATACAATAACGGAAATTGGAAAAAAACGATGGAATCATTATTTATCCATCGAAGTACATTGAGATATCGGATGGAACGTATAAGGGATATTCTTGAGATAGATATCGATCATGCTGAAAACCGTTTGAATTTAATGATGGCTTATAAGCTTTATGATTTATATTATTCGCATTGATTCTTCGCAGATCTTTTGAAGGAAAGGTCTGTTTTTTTATGAAATTTTAAAATAGAATCGTCCATTTAGTTCTAAAAATAGAAGGGATATTCGTACATGGTGTACCTATAAGTAAAATGAGATCCATTTTATAATCAAATTAATTAAAGCGCTTACACTTTTAGAGGGAGGTAAACATTCATGGATTTTAATTTTACAGATGATCAACTAGCGATCAAGGCGCTCGCAAAGGATTTTGTAAAGGAAGAAATTGTTCCTCACGCAAGAAAATATGATGAGGAGGAGCAGTTTCCAGAAGAAATGATGAAGAAATTAAGGGAATGTGGCCTTTTTAATTTCGCGATTCCTGAGCAATATGGTGGGCCAGGAATAGACAAAATTTCTCATGCATTGATCGTCGAAGAACTTGCAAGGGGATGTGCGGGAGTTACCACTTCAGTCGAGGCGAATTCCTTATCTTCCTATCCAATCCTTGTTGGGGGAGATGAGGAACTGAAATTTAAATATTTAAATCGATTAACAACAGATGGATTATATGCTTCTTTTGCCCTAACAGAACCTCAAGCAGGCAGTGATGTGAATGGTTTGTCGACAACGGTTAAACGAGTTGGTCAAGAATATATCCTTAACGGGGAAAAATGCTTTATTACAAATGCAAGTCATGCGAACTTTTTTGTTGTATTAGCAAAACAATCTGACGGTGTGGGATCCAATCCATTTATTGCCTTAGTGGTAGATCGCGATTTAGAAGGAGTGGTCATTGGTAAAAAGGAAAAAAAGATGGGCATCCGTGCTTCCGATACATCATCCGTTATTTTCAATGATGTCCGTGTACCTATTCGGAATCGAATTGGGGCGGAGGGCAAGGGTTTCCATATTTTCATGAAGGCCCTCTCCCATGCGCGCCCAATGGTAGGTGCTCAATCATTAGGAATTGCTCGTGGTGCTTATGAAGAAGCTCTTAGCTATGCAAAAGAACGCAAACAATTTGGAAAACCCATTGCTAATTTTCAATCCATTCAATTCATGTTAGCAGATATGGTCATGAATATCGAAGCCGCAAGATTACTCGTTCATAAAGCCGTCTATCTTTTGCAAGAAGGAAGACCATCAATCACGAATGCTTCCTTTGCAAAATGCTTTGCAGCTGATACCGCTGTAAAAGTGGCGACAGATGCGGTCCAAATTTTTGGTGGATATGGCTATATACGTGAGTATGGGGTTGAAAAATATTATCGAGATGCCAAGATTATGCAGATTTATGAAGGAACGAATCAAATTCAACGAGTCGTTATTGCGAAAGAAATTTTAGCTTAAAAAAGGGGAGGAATTACGATGAATAACTTAACAATTGGTGTGGTCGGATCTGGAACGATGGGAGGAGGCATTGCTCATTTAGCTGCATTATCTGGTTTTCAAGTTATCGTTTGTGATGTAGAGCAGGTTTTCCTTGATAAGGCTAAGGCACGAATGGAGTCCTTCATGGATAAGCGAATTTCTAAAGGGAAAATGACGGAAAACGAGAAAGCAGATGTACTAGAAAGAGTGACATTCACGACTAATTTAGAAGAAATGAAGAGTGCTAATTTCGTCATTGAAGCAATTATTGAAGATTTAGAAGCGAAGAAAGAACTATTTTCCCAATTGGATGAAATCATGCCAGAGGAAGTGATTCTTGCGACCAACACTTCATCGATGTCCATTACTGTCATTGCAGAAGCGACTAAAAGACAGGATCGTGTAGCAGGAATGCATTTCTTCAATCCTCCGCAATTGATGAAACTAGTAGAAGTCGTTCGAGGATATAAAACAAGTGATGAAACGGTACAAAAGTTAATGGATCTTTCAAGACAATTGGGTAAAGAGCCAATTGAAGTGAAGAAAGACACACCAGGGTTTATCGTCAATCGAGTGATGATCCCTCAATTTCTTGAAGCGATTCGATTGGTTGAAGAGGGTGTCGCTTCCTATGAAGATGTGGATAAGGCTGTCAAATTGGGATTGAACTATCCAATGGGACCGTTCGAACTTCAGGATTTCGCTGGTGTTGATATTGGTTTATTCGTAATGGATTATTTCTACGATGAATTTAAAGATGATCGTTTTGCTGCCCCACTTACGATTCGTCAACTAGTTAGAGCCGGTAGATTAGGGAAAAAGACTGGAGCTGGATTTTATGACTACAACAAATAGAAATGAGGGAATAGACATGAAATTGGACTTATTAGAATGTGTGATTGAAGATCAGATGGCTGTTGTTTCTTTGAATCGTCCCCCTTATAATCCGTTAAATTGGAAGCTGTTTGGGGAGTTATCACAACTGATGGATGAATTAGAAGCAGATCGTGAAGTGAAGGCTGTCATTATCACTGGGAAAGGGGATCGGGCTTTCGCAGCAGGTGCAGATATTCGGGATATGATGGGGCTTAAAACAATGGATATTTTAGCTAATAATGAGAAATGTCGGGCTACTTTTGAAAAAATGGAACGGTTATCAAAGCCCATTATAGCCGCAGTAAACGGTCTAGCTTTAGGAGGGGGAGCTGAATTAACGTTAGCTTGTGATTTAAGAATCTGTTCAGAAACAGCTAAATTTGGATTTCCGGAAATTAACTTAGGGATTATTCCAGGGGCTGGTGGAACGCAACGGCTCCAACGAGTGATAGGGCAAACGGCAGCGAAGGAATTATTATATTTTGGAGAAATGATCGCAGCGGAAAGAGCTTATGAAATTGGGTTGGTCAATAAAGTCGTTCCACTTGAGGAATTATTGGACCATGCGAAAAAATGGGCTGAAAAACTATCGGAAAAACCAATTATGGCAATGAGAATGATGAAGATGTCTGTGAATACAGGTGCAAAAGTAGATCTTGACTCAGCATTAGATCTAGAACTAGCTTGCTTTGGCAACGCATATGCAACGGCAGACAGGGAAGAGGGAATGCAAGCTTTTGTTGAAAAAAGGAAGCCTCATTTTCAAGGAGTATAAGGGACAGGTCCCTTGTCCCTCTAAAAAGAGTATACGGGAGGAGATTAGATGAGTAGACATGAAGTGGTTTTACTAGACGGAGCAAGAACCGCATTCACAGAGTTTGGTGGTTCTTTTCAAAAAGTTTCCGCCATTGATTTGGGGGTTGCTAGTGCAAAGGAAGCGATGAACCGTTCCAATGTGGAGCCAGAGGAAATCGATCAAGTCGTCATGGGAAATGTCATACAATCGAGTTCTGATGCGATATATGCAGGTCGTCATATTGGATTAAAATCTGGTGTTCCCGATTCAGTCCCTGGTTTAACGGTTAATCGTCTTTGCGGGTCAGGACTGGAATCGATTGTGACCGCAGCCAAATCAATTTTATTAGGAGAATCAAATCTTGCTCTTGCAGGTGGAACAGAGAACATGAGTCAAGTTCCACATGTCATCCGTGGGGCACGCTGGGGGATCCCATTAGGTGGGAATCCGATGCAGGATTATTTATGGGAAGCATTATATGATCCATATGGTGATTGTACGATGGCTATTACGGCTGAGAACATTGCGGAACAGTATGGGATATCAAGGGAAATGGTAGATGAATTTGCCATCAAAAGTCATGAAAAAGCACTTGCCGCCATTGAAAAAGGGTATTTTGCTGAAGAAATTGTCCCTGTCTCGATTAAAACGAAAAAAGGTGAAAAGACAATTGATCAAGATGAACATCCAAGAGCCACTTCTTTAGAGTCTATTTCAAAATTACCTGCTCGATTTAAAAAAGGGGGAGTCGTAACAGCAGCGAATGCTAGTGGAATCAATGATGGCGCCGCATCAGTTGTTCTAGCATCATCTAGCTACGCTGAAAAAAGAGGTCTTAAACCATTAGCCCGCCTCGTTTCTTGGGGGATTACAGGGGTTGATCCAAAGTTTATGGGACTTGGACCAGTTTCATCGATTCAACAAGCCTTAAAAAAGGCGGATATGACCATTCAAGATTTGGATTTAATTGAAATTAATGAAGCATTTGTTGCCCAATACTTAGGATGTCAAAAATTATTAGACTTCGATCCGGAGATAGGAAATGTCAATGGCGGTGCCGTGGCGCTAGGTCATCCGTTAGGTGCAAGTGGAACGAGAATTTCCCTTTCCTTGCTTTATGAGCTACGTCGCAGAGGGAAAAAATATGGTGCATCCTCGCTTTGTATTGGTGGAGGTCAAGGGATAGCAGCTATTTGGGAATTATTATAAAAGGTAAGAAAGGGCGGGAATTTAAAGATGATTAATATTCAAAATGAAAAGAAGTATGAATTAATCGTTCCTCAGTTGTTAGAAAATGCCTATCGAACAGCGCCCAACCGAGAAGTTATCTATGACGGTGAACGTCGTCTTACTTACCATGATTTAATGGAGGAATCCACTTCTATCGCCTACAGTTTGCAACAAATGGGCGTAAAAAAGGGAGATCGCATCGCAGTATGTCTTCCCAATTCCCATGAATTTATCGTTCTTTTATTTGCTATATCGAAAATCGGGGCAATCCTCATCCCTTTTAATACGCGGTATCGTATAGATGAGATCGAATATATTTTGCGAAACTCAGGAGCAAAGATCGCTTTTTTCACAAAAGAATTTGAAAATATTCATCATTTTGATCAATTTGTTGAAATCAATAAGAAATTATCTTCGCTAGAGCGCCTTGTGACCGTTCGTTTCCAAGAAGAAATTTGCGATAGTTATGACCAATTATTAAAACAGGGGAAAAATCGCCAACCATCCATCCCTCCAATTGATCCTAAAGAGGACGTATTCGCGATCCTCTATACATCGGGTACAACTGGAAAACCTAAAGGGGTGATGCTTACTCACCAAAATGTGCTTTATACAGGGACTGTAGCGAAGGAAAAAATGCAATGTACAGAAGATGATGTCTTTTTAATTCCTGTTCCAGTATTTCATATATTCGGGATCGTCTTTATCATGCACACAGTTTGTTCACAGGCCAGAATGGTATTAATGGAAAAATTCAGTGCCCATGACGCATTAACGCTGATTCAAAATGAAAAAGTCACTGTTCACGCTGGTGTACCGAGTATGTTCATCTTGGAACTTAATCATCCATCCTTTTATTCCTTTGATTTATCGTCATTAAGAACAGGTGAAATGGCTGCTGCCCCATGTCCTGTTGAAATTGTTCGCAAAATAAAAGTCGATATGGGCTGTAATGTACTAGTAGCTTATGGATTAACAGAGACTTCGGCGAACTTAACGATTACAGATTTTACGGATGATGACAACTTAAAATCTGAAACAGTGGGGAAAGCGATCGAGGGGACGGAATTGAAAATTGTCGATAAAAATAGAAAGGAAGTTTCAAGAGGAGAAGTCGGAGAATTAGCTTGTCGCAGCTTGGGGCTGATGAAAAGTTATTATAATATGCCAGAACAAACGAAAGAAGTAGTGGATGAAGCGGGCTGGTTCTATACAGGAGATTTAGCAACTATGGACGAGGAAGGCTATATCCGGATTGTAGGCCGTACGAAAGAAATGATCATAAGAGGAGGATACAATATTTATCCCCGTGAAATAGAAGATGTTTTTTACGAACATCCAAGTGTATTAGATATCGCCGTTGTGGGATTACCTGATACCGTTCTTGGAGAAATCGTTTGTGCTGCGATCCGATTAAAGCAAGGCGAAGAATTTGATGAAATAGAATTAAAAGAATTTGCCAAACAAAAACTAGCAGACTATAAAGTTCCAGATAAAATTATTTTGACCGATGATTTCCCGATGACCGCTTCTGGAAAAATTTTAAAAACAAGTCTTCAAAAAAGATTGAAGCAAGATTTGCAAGCTGAACTAAGATAGGTGAATGTGAGAGGGGGAAGCAACATGAGAAAAAATGAATTTCAAATGATCGTAAACTTTGGAGATACCGATCGAGCAGGAATTGTGTATTATCCTAATTATTTTAAATGGTTTGATATCGCCACACACCAATTCTTCCGAAGTATAAATATGCCATTATCAAAGTTAGATGCCGAACAAAACATTATTGTTCCATTATTAGACGTAGGGTGTACATTCGAAAAAGCCCTATATGATGACGATATTATTACCATTAAGACCGTGGTCTCCGAAGTAAATAATAAGACATTCCAATTCGACCACGAAGTCTATAGAGGAGATGTTAGAACAGGATACGGCCATGAACTCCACGGCTGGGTTAAACGAATGGACAATCAGCTAAAAGCAGTACCAATCCCGCCAGAAATAAGAGATATTTTAACAACCAATCAAGCAAATAAGGTGAAACAAAATAACCCGTGGTTGAGTGCTTAGTGGAGACAAAGGGACAGGTCCCTTGTCCCCTGAAAGAAGGCTTTTCTATTGAAATGGTTGCGAAATTAACTGAATTAACGGAAGACTGTGTAAGGAAATTATTACCTAAAGAAAAGTAGAAGGGGGGCGGATCCAATTAAGTACTGGAATGATTCGCCCATCCCGTTCGTTCTTTCTACCCATGCTATTTTATAGAATTATTAAGGTTTTGCACTTGCCACTTTCCGTTTTACCCGTGCAGTATTTTGCCATAATTGGTTTACCTGCACACTAAAAAAAGTAGCGTAACATCAAACGGGTTCTTTTCTTTAACAAAGGGTCTTTATTTCACTTCGATAATAGACTTTTTTCTATAATCGATATAAGCCCAAGAGATCAAAAGGAAAAGGAGAATTATCATAGACATTGGGATCAACCATAGTCTGTCTCCATCTAAATTCCATCCAATGATCATGATGGTGACTGAAATGATAGGTGCCATGAAGTAATATGGTTTTGCCTGATAAAGCCATCCGTAAGGGAAGAAATGAGCACCGGTTATGATCGCAAAAAAGATAACGGTTTCTTCTGGACTTTTACCAATGGCCCAGATGACGATTGGAAAATAAATAATCTGCGCAAGATTTAAGTATAGCCCTAAAATTCCTAATGGAATATTTTTGTATTTCCAATCAGCCTTTATTATTGTTGAAATCGCAATAGATAGCGGAAACATTAAGCCCGTCGAAAACATCATAAAAATACTTTTCCTAAACATATCGAGTGGTTGTAAAAATATGACGGTAATGATCACCCAAATGATGAGGCCTGAAAGTAAGAATCCTATCCCATTTTTTCCCCCTACTGAAAGTTCATTCCTAGATTCGTGTAAATTCAAAGTATGCATCCACCTTTGCCTAATTATAGTAACCCCTTCCATTATTTCAATAAGAAAAGACCGTTCTCCTTCTAAAGATTAACAACAATTCGAATGGTGATCCTTTATATTCATGTAATTTCAAATCTCATTCATATCTCCTTCACTGTGAATTGCTCTCCTATCATCCTCTTGATACAATAAAGTGAAACTTCATTCAGTGGGGGGGCTTCATCCCCCACTGAATGTTAGTTGAACTTCTCGGACCTTTAGGGGCTGCGATCCTCCACCTATCTTATTTGTTTCCAAGTCATTTGGAGGTGGAGGTTTTACTGCCCGTTAAGGCGGGATAAAAGTGAAAAATAATAATCTGCTATTATAGGAAGTTACGAAAATATGAAAAACTACGGGTGAGTCAAAAATTCCTTGTTTGAATATGTAGGTTAGATAGTGTGAATGTAAAGCACACACACACAATTTTTCAGGCTCCTTCGTACCTAAAATATCATTTTTTTACAATTTATGTAATGTTTTTATTAAGTTCTTTATTTAGATAAAGAAAATAGCGATTTTCTGGCTTAAATTGTGTGAGAGTAATCGATTTTGGCCAAAAATCGCTGTCGCATCCTTTTTGGGTGCGTGGATTGAAATATACTGCAACAAGTGTTGATCCGATTGATATTACAGGCGCATCCTTTATGGGTTCGTGGGTTGAAATCACCATATGATGACCGATATCTACACTTGTGCAAAAAGTCGCTGGTCTTATTGAGACGATCCCAACGGTAAAAAACCTATTTGAAGGAATGATGGGTGAGGCAGAGGAGCAACTAAAAAAACAATGGAATCAATTTTCTTTAAGGGGCGTAACTAAATAATCTATCCTCATCCTTTTTTAGCAAAACAGAATATAATGAGATGATTGATAAACATCCCCTCATTATATTCTGCTTTTTTGTCTTTCATTTTTGGGGGCGGTAGCATTAAAGAAGTTAAGAATGTTAACAAGAATGATTTGCTATTTGATTTACAATATATTTAGCATCTAGTCCAACGCCTTGTAATAGTGCTGATCCGCGTCTATACTGCCATGGTAAACCAATGAAGTATAATCCTCGGACATTTGAAATACCCCGTTTGTGTAGTACTTTCCCGTTTTCATTTAGGATCTCTTCGACGTTTAACCAACTATAATCGGATTTAAAGCCTGTTGCCCAAATAATATTATTTACTTTCATAGATGATGAATCTTTAAAGATGACTCGATTTTGATTGTGTCCGATTACCCTCGGTTTTGTCTTGACTTCTTTGTTCGTAATAGCTTTTTTAAGCTCCAAACCAAATATTGGATCGCCTTTTTTTTGAAGGAATTTCCCTAATAATGATTCAGTATTTGCTTTTAAAACTCCGAATTTGTCAAGCCACCAAAAGATACTTTTTTTCCTAATGATCGAGGGGAAGTAACTTAATTTTTTGCTAATAGCTAAATAAGTATCCCTTTCTTTCGATAATTCTACTGCAATTTGAGCTCCACTATTCCCTCCACCAACTACAAGTACATTCCCTTCTAATAGCTGTTTTGGATTTTTATATTGGGATGAATGGATTTGTTTTATATGAGTCGAAATTTCCTTAGAAAATAAAGGGATGTTGGGTGATTGAAAAGGGCCTGTCGCAATAACAATATTTTTTGCATGATATTCGCCACGATTTGTTTTTATATAGAAATAGTCATTTCCTTTTAAGACATTTATAACATTTGTTTGAAATTGAATGGGGATTTCAAATTTGTTTGCATATTTTTTTAGATACGTAACAATCTCATTTTTTGTAGGGAAACCTTCTTCTTCTCCTTCAAGCGGCATTCCCGGTAGGCAACTATACATTCGTGGGGTAAACAAAACTAAAGAGTCGTATCTCTCTTTCCAGCTTTCTCCAACCTCATTCCCCTTATCTAGAAGAAGAAAATGTTGTTTGAACCGCATTAAATAATAGCCTGCTGCAATACCTGCTTGACCAGCTCCTATGACAATCGTATCGTACATGTTCAACCCTCCCAATATATGAATATATGCTCATATATTGATTTTAATATACATGAACGAAAACTTCAATCTGATATTTCAAGAAAAAGGTAATCCAAAATAAAAAATCCAAGAAAAGAAATCATTCTTTCTTGGAGAAGGGGCTGAACCATTCTGGAGCGTAAATTCTATATGTTGCAATCAATGGAGAAAACCAGGACAATGTCATCAGATTGATTCAATTTCCACCTTGAAATATAAAAATAGGTTTGCCTTCAGGTGGATTCGCTACCAATACATGAGTATTACCGAAATTAGTGTCCACATATTCGTTCCATATCAAACTTGAATGAATGTAGATAGTCTTCATAGTGTTGTAGAATCTTACTCTTTCCCTCATTATGTTTATCCCACCTTAACGGGCAGTAAAACCTCCACCTCAAAATGATTTGGAAACAAAGAAGATAGGTGGAGGATAACAGCCCCTAAAGGTCCGATAAGTTCAACTAACATTCAGTGGGGGATGAAGAAAACCCCAACTGAATGAAGCTTCACTTTGTAAATCGTCTGATTATCCATAAACCCTCTTATGAAAGGCCTATTTTAGTTTAAAGGATTCATTGTATTGAAATTAAAGGAAAGTAAGGAGATACCCACCAATTGCGCCCGTTACGACTATAATCCAAGGTGGAAGCTTCCAATATACTAACATACTAAATAAAACAGCCGCTAAGGCAAAATCAACGGGTTCTAAAATCGAACTGGTCCAGATAGGTTGGTAAAATGCTGAAATTAAGATCCCTACAACGGCAGCATTTACCCCCATAAGTCCATGTTTTACTTTTGAGTTACGGCGAAGGGTGCTCCAAAAAGGCAAGGTACCTAAAATGAGTAGAAAAGCTGGTAGAAAAATCGCAATGGTTGCAATGAATCCTCCTGTCCAACCGTTCATAACAGCCCCTAGGTAGGCAGCGAATGTAAATAATGGACCGGGAACGGCTTGCGCTGCCCCATATCCAGCAAGAAAGGCCTCTTCACTTAACCATCCTGTTGGGACAAATTCGCGTTCTAGTAAAGGTAATACGACATGTCCGCCCCCAAAAACGAGAGAACCCGATCGGTAAAAACTGTCGAACATCGCAATCCAATGTGATGAAGTAGCTTCTCTTAAAATAGGTAAAAGAATAAGTAAACCAAAAAATAGTGTTAAACAAAAGATGGCAAGTCTCCGAGAAATGGGGAAGTCCATTCTAGAATCATTATTTTCAGTATGCTGTCTATATAATAAATACCCGACAAAACCAGATAATAATATAACTCCTAATTGTGTGTAGGCGGTTTGCCATAATAAAGTGACGACCAATGCGAACAGGGCAATCGTTTTCCTTTTTAAATCTGGCAATAACTTTTGGGACATGCCTAAAATTGCGTGGGCAACCACTGCTACTGCCACTACTTTTAAACCATGAATCCACCCGGCATCACCGATATCAAACCCTTGAAGAATTAAGGCAAATACGATAAGAGCTATGACGGAGGGAAGTGTAAATCCTAGAAATGATACAATACCGCCTAAAACACCCGCGCGCATAATTCCAATTCCAATCCCTACTTGGCTACTTGCGGGGCCAGGAAGGAATTGACATAAGGCCACTAAATCAGCATAACTCTTTTCATCTAGCCATTTCCTTTTTCTAATATATTCTTCATGGAAATATCCTAAGTGGGCGATGGGTCCTCCAAAAGAGGTGAACCCAAGCCTTGTTGAAACAAGCAAAATTTCCAACAATGATCGAAACGAGGCTCTCCCCTTTTTTTGGCTTTTTCCTTTTTTTTTCATAGATGCATTCTCCTTTCATATTGGAATGATTAAATAGAGGATCTAGTCTTTAATTTCTTTAAATAATTCGTAGGCTTTATTTCTTGCTTCATTAAGGACTCTAATTCCTTTATCAGTAGTTCGATAATATTTTCGTATTTTTCCCTCAATATTTTTTTCCTCTTTAATTAACAGTCCATCTGATTCCATAGAGTGCAAGATGGGGTATAGGGTCCCAGAACTTATACTGTAACCATGCTCTTTAAGTTCTTCTAACATCCATAATCCAAAAATAGGATGTTCTTTAGCGTGGTGTAGAATATGAATATGTATAAACCCCAAAAACAATTTACGTAGAACTTTATCTTCCACAATGATTCCTCCATTATATTTGAAAAACTATATTATCGAATTCCAATATCGAAATTCGATAATGATTATATCATAGTATTTTCATTGATCTAAAGTATTTACAGAAATTTAACAATTCAACATTATATTTCCGTAAATATCCATTTGGGAAATACAATGAATAGTTGAGTTTGGATAGCGGGGATTTTTGAAGGAAAACATAAAAAAAGCTTCTTACTTGCTCAAAAGGGAATAGATTACAATCGTGAGCAGATGATAAAGTGGGAAAAGGCTACTACTGAATGAGATAAGAAAATTAAGAAGGAAAATAATAATGAAATAAGAAATAAGGAAACAAGCCTTTCTTTTGAAAAATTTGTTTCCTTAAGTCCCTTTTGGGGTGTAAATATTAAACAGCATCCATTTCTTTTCTTGTTTTGTTCACAAATTGTTTTCCTTTAAGAGATGGCATGACCAATCCATCAATCCCGTATTTTCCAGCGTTCTTTGCGGAAATAAGGATAAACATAGATAACAAAACAAGTTGCGGGTTTGTACTTGTTGTGCCGCTAAATAGATAAGAAAAATTCATCATTAATCCGAAAAAGACGGCTGATTTAGTGAAACAACCCAATAATAAACCTATTCCCACAAGGAATTCTCCCCAAGGTACTAAAGTATTGAATATCTCTACATTTTGAATCGCTATATTTTCTAGAAAAGCAGCCCACCAACCTTGAACGGCTGGATGCTCTCCTGTTGCTTTGGCAACCGCCCCCTGTAAGAAGCCAGAAGCATCAAATTGCCCGCCGGCGATCTTTCCCCAACCTGCCGTCATCCATGTATACCCGAGATATACACGTAACACAGCTAAAAGGATGGAGATCTTTGTATTCTCCCTTAGAAAATGAATAAACATACAATTCCTCCTAGTATATCAATTAATTTTAAAAAATAATTATAATGGATATAATACTATAAATGAAAATGATTTTCATTATCTTTTGTGTAACAAATATATTACAATTCCTATTTGGTAACTAAGAGAATGGACATTCCTATACAAATAGGGATTATTTGAGCATTTTTTCAGGCACATTTGGAAAAAAAGAAAAAATTCAATTTTAATACTGAGAAATTAGGCATGTTTTATTGGAGAAGTGAAGGATCGCACCATTTTTTAGTAAACAAGAAAAAAAGAAATAAACTTTTCTTGAAAACAAGAATAGTTTATTTCTTCTCATCTTAAACGGTCTATTCAACAAACCCCAATAGAGCTAATGTTTATTTTTCTCCCCATTTATTCTCGAATATGAGATGTTCTAAAGAGCGTCTCTTTTCCCAATTAGCCAACTCTAAAATGGGTTTTTCCGGATAATCATCTGTGTAACCAATCGATATAAGAGCGATAGGATCAATATGTGGTGGGACTTCTAGAATGTCCCGAACATCATTTTTTTTATAGAAGCTGACCCATCCCATTGCGAGTCCTTCAGCGCAAGATGCTAACCACATATTTTGAATCGCACAGGCTGTAGACATGATGTCTGTTTCTGGAATGGAGTTTCGCCCTAATACATGCGACCCCCCTCTTGTAGGGTCACATGTTACACAAATCGTGATTGGGGCTTCTTTTAACCCCTCGACTTTTAAGTCCAAAAACTTTGTGGCTTTTTCTCCTTCATAGTGAATCGCTAATGCCTGCCGTTCCTTTTCAGCTGCCCATGCCAATTTCTCCTTAATATCGTCTGAGGAAATTAAGATAAAATTCCAAGGTTGCATAAAACCTACGGAAGGGGCATGATGGGCTGCATTCAATATTCTATATAAAGTTTCTTTGGGAATAGGAGTGGATAAAAAACTGCGGATATCTCTCCTGTTGTAAATCACTTTATAGATGGCTTCTTTCTCTTCGTTTGAAAACATATTTTTCTCCCCTTTAAATATGATTCCTTTCTATTAATGAACATGTCTTTCCGACTATATCAAGAGTCTCATAGATGAACTACTCTTTCGATCATATTTTATCATCAAAATGTGGATCATGAATATGTTAATTGCGATTGTACTATTTATCGTTTAACGGAATGATAGATGGATAATATACCGTTCAATGCTAAAAGAATCACCATTAGGATGGTTAGAAATGCAATGTCGGCAGCAAATACTTTTAACGTATGCCAAGGGGTTCCCACACGATAGATGAGCGATGGAATCATGGAAATGGATAAAATGAGCAAAACGATCCCAAATATACGCCATGCCTTTCTTTTATGAATTTTTTTCGATTGAATCTGTACTAGAAGGGTAGCGAACAATACAAAAAGAAGACCAATGATCCCCATAACTACGATTTGAGTATAAGGGGGACTTTTTGGAATATCAGCTGGTTTCTCCCCATTCAAAATATCAATGATCCCGTTTCTAAGATGAATCAATGCCGCTTCCTCTAGAATATGATTTTTATTTGTAAGGATGACTCCACCCCAACCAGTTTCTGGAATGGCGAATAATTCTGCGCGTGAATCAGGGGTAGACCCTGAATGCCAAATCATTTTTCCTCCTAGGTCTAGATTTGTAATCCTTAAACCTAAGCCATAATAACGATTTTCATCTGTTTGAACATGAGAGGATATATAAAGATGCATATTAGGATCCGTTAAAAATTGATTATGATCATGCTGACTAAGGAATTGAATGTATTCGGCCATATCTTCTACACTTGCGGCAATATATCCATATGGTGCTCCGCTCGTATCATATGTGATAGAACTTTTTCGAGGGATTCCTAACCAAGACTGATAACCAGCTAGATATCCTTTTTTATAGGCCGAATGATGATCAGCTGCTGCATTCTTCATATTTAATGGTAAAAATACTTGCTGTTCCATGTATTTAGAATAGGTTTGATGGGTAACCTCTTCAATTAAAGCACCGAGAATCAGGAAATTAGCATTACTATATTGATATTTTTCTCCAGGTGTAGCGGTTAGCTTAACATTTGATAGACTTTTTACATTCTTTTGGATCGCATCGGATTCTTTAGATTCTTTGTCTGATATGGACAAACCGGAATAAGTACTGATTCCACTTGTATGGGTGAGTAAATGTTTGATGGTAATCTGAGATGTGGCTTGTTGGTCTTTTAGTGTAAACCAAGGAAGATATTTTTTGATTGGATCTTCTAGATGGATGGTTTCTTCATCGATTAATCTCATTATGGCAAGACCTGTCAATGATTTACTAATCGATCCGATCGTAAAGGGGGTTTGGGTCGTTACCTTTTCCTTCGATTCTCCCGTTACACCCCATGAATTAGAATAGAAGAGATCGTTTTCATGAACAATCGCAACAGAAGCACCTGGAATGTGATGTTCTTCTAAAAAATTTTCGATATAGGTGTCTATAGTACTCTTCATGTCTTGTTTTGCTGCGGTTTGTGAAATAGGGAAAAATAGGGATGAAAGCAACAATAGGCATACCAACATAACTTTCGATGTCGCTGTTAATATTTTCATCATATTGTTCACCAACCTCTTATTTTTGAAACAAAAAGTTTTACGGTAAGCACGGAAACTAAAAGAGCAGTAGAAAAACTAATGATGATAAGCATGAAATTCCACCATGTATGGTCAGATATCTGATAAAAGATATGATAATCAAATGAGCGATTCGTATATTGCGGGTTAAAGGATTCCGTTAAGAACATCGATAAGATGAGTTGAGAGGCAAGATAGGTGAAAATAAACGAGAGGGATCCGGTCAAAAGTAAAATCCCCATCCTCTTATCGGATTTCCGCATTTTTGTCATTTTGGCGTGCAGATCTATTCCATTAATATCTAAAAAGTCTTTCACAAATGTTGTTGAATCGCCTAATTCATGAAGGCTATCTTGGCCATGTTCGCGAGCTTCTTGTATATGCTCTAAAATCTGTTGTTTAATATTGTTTCGGCTTTTTGAACTAACTTGATATTGCTTTAATTCTTCAAGAACTTCATTTAAAAACTGTTTTTCTTTCATCGTCAATTTCAAGTTCATGTCAATGGAACTCCTTTCAAACTGTTTTGTAATAAGGATTTTATATCCTGTTGTAACCCTAGCCACTCATTGATTTGATTTTGTAGGTATATTTTTCCTGTTTCATTGATTTCATAATAAACCCGAACTTTTCCATTTTCTGTCATCTCCCGGTTCATATCAACACATTCCTGGTCCTTGAGTTTATTCAAAATCGGGTAAATACTCCCTACTCCTTTCAATTTTAAATTGTATTTTTCAAGTTCTTTCATAATTTCATAACCATAACTTTTTTCCTTAGACAAAATGGCTAATACACACATTTCTAAATGACCTTTAATTAAACTTGTTCTATCCATAAAATAAACTTAACAAAATTATATATTTCATTCAAGAGTATAATTTAATCAAAAGTAAAATATACATGGTGGGAAAATGAGAACAGCGATTGACTTTTTAAATACTGTGGAACAAAACAAGGAGGGTTTGAAAATACATGCTTAGATGGGGATTCCAACCAAAAAGGAGTGGAAGTTTGTTACTCCCACTCATCTAAAGCTGAACTTTCATATTTAAATTTCAAAAGTAATCCTTTCAATAGGGAAGAAAGAGGGCGACCCATGATTCAAGGATTTTCTAGATAATTCGTTTATATCGGCGAACAATACTGTTTACGCTACGATCCATTATTTCACCGATTTCTGCATAAGTAAGACCTTCATTTCTTAATTCCAAAAGGGTTTGATCTTCTTTCGTTGTCCATTGTTGATATACTCTTTTTTTTCTCACTTTCTTTTCTCTCTCATTTCTCCTTTCTTCAGCAACCCAATCTGGTTCTGGAGGTAAGGATTGAGGCTCTATATTTAAAAACTGTATTTTTGATTTATTTTTCTCAGCCCATGTCCAAAATTTAGTAGGGTCAATAAAATAAAAGATTTTCGATTTCTTTGTGATTTTCTTTCGATAAGGTAATCCGTGTTTTTGTGTCCACCATTTCACTGTATTTCGTTCAACTTTTAAAATATTTGCAAGCTCTCCGATGGTGACAAGTCCTGTTTGTTGTTTCGTGTTAGCAATTCCTAAACGGTTCATCTTAATTCTTACGGATTCATATGTACGTCCCATTTTTTCAGCGATGGTTGAAACTTTATAAAAACCGATATTCTCTTCCAAATATTCGATTTCATCGAGATTCCATTGTTTGCTCAATTACAGTACATCCTCCTTTTGATCTACAATGCTTTTATCAGTCAGTTTTGTATACAAAATAAAAAAGCTATTCTAATTTTTAGAATAGCCAAATATTAGATCGTCAATAGACCATCAATGTTGGTAGCCAGGCGATCATAGTTTTAAACCTTAGACCCTAGGCTTTGCGTCCTATCCTTTCGAATAGTTTGCCTTTATCTACAGTTATATTGGATGATTAGATTTTTAATTATGGTACTAAATTATCACAAATCACTCAATTCCGACAACGTTTTTTAACAAAACTTAACAAAACTTAACATATTTCCACATATTTCTACAATTTGTTAACAATAGACCATCAATGTTGGATTCTAATGAAAAACTGTATCATATTATCTTTTTAAAAACTGTGAGAAACGTCACAGGGATATCGTTTATCCCGCCTTAACGGGCAGTAAAACCTCCACCTCAAAATGATTTGGAAACAAAGAAGATAGGTGGAGGATAACTGCCCCTAAAGGTCCGATAAGGTCAACTAACATTTTAGTGGGGGATGAAGAAAACCCCCACTGAATGAAGTTTCACTTTATAGCCAACCATTTCCCCCCATTTTTGATAAAATATATACTGAGGCGTGTCGGTGGAAATGAGGATAGTAATGATTCAAAAAAATGGGGTGTCAAAATGGAATTAGTCATTTTACTTTTGGCGATAACATTTCCTTTGTTTGCGGCATTTATGGTTGTTTCATTTTATGAGGATTCGTGGAATCATTTCATTCCGTTTGCTGGATGGAGTAAGGCAAATCATCTATATTTCTGTAAAAAATGTGGTCAATATAGTAGAGAATACCAACTCATTCTTCATCAATTGGAAAAAGGGGGAGGGAGAGTCTCAGATCTTGAGCATTCCTGTCCACATTGTCGTTCAAAGAAGCAAATGCAATTTGTGGATAGGTCTCGTTATCGCAAATGGATGAACTCTTTACCTGAATCACCAAAGCTCGGCTTGATTCCCTATTTTTTTGTATATAAAAAAGGAATCAAGAAGGTGAAAAGGCTGAAAAAGGAACAAGAATATATTGAAGAATATCAAAGCTATATTGATAGTAAAGAGGAGAAACTTAAATAATCTGTACCTGTTCAAACGGGAAAAAAGGAATATCCCACTGTTTTGAGATATCCCTATATAATAGCTATTCGTAACGTAGAGCATCGATCGGTTTCATTTTTGCTGCTTTTAAGGATGGGATTAGCCCGAAGATAATCCCGACTGCCATGGAAAATAAGACGGAACCGATGACCGCTGGAACGGGTACAGCAAATGGTAAATGGGCAAAATGAGCAATTGCTTTTGCTCCTCCTAAACCAGTTAATATGCCGATAATTCCGCCAATACTTGTTAGAACTGCAGCTTCGGTTAAAAATTGAGCTAAAATAATCCGACGTTTTGCTCCTAATGCTTTTTTAATCCCGATTTCACGTGTCCGCTCTGTGACGGAAACAAGCATAATATTCATTACCCCGATTCCCCCTACTAATAGGGAAATACTTGCAATCCCTCCTAAAAGTAATGAAAAGGCACGGTTGAATTCCTCTAGATCTGCCATAATATCATCTAGGTTAGGGATGCTATAATGCCAGGTTGACTCTTCGGGAATATCTTCATTTAACACGGTGGCAACTGATTGACCAGCTGCTTCTAACTCGTCAGAATGATTGGCTTGCACAATAATTTGCGGCATATCATTAAAACTGCCTAAATAAGGCCAAGCTTTAGTCGGAATCAGCATCTTTCCTTGTTCAAAATCCGTCATCATTAAATTCTTTTCTTTCTTTTTCTTTTCTTTATAGACCCCAATGACTCGGAAAGGGATCGAGTTCACTTCGATGAACTGATTAATGGCTTCACCATCAGGAAATAGCTGATTCTTTGTCGTTTCATTAATCATCGTGACTTGAAAGCCTTTATCATATTCGATTCTAGTAATTTTTCTTCCTTCTAGGATCTGTATAGGGAAGGAAGAAAGATAGTTTTCATCCATTGCGTAAATTTCAGTATCTGAGAAATTATTTAAATGAAACACTTGAGCGTAATTTTGATAGAACACAGCGACATTTTTGACGAAATCCATTGAAGCCGCCTCTTCAAGTCGCTCTTTCGTGATGGGAGGGAGGGCATTGGGAGGTGGGTCCTCTACTACTTCCCCAATATACTCCCCAGGCATACCAGATTGATTGTCGGATTGGAACATGACCGTAATAGAATTGTTTCCAGTACCAATCATTTCTGACTTTAAGCTTTCCTTTTGCCCTTCAATCATCGAGACAATCGCGATAATCGCAGCAATCCCAATAATAACTCCTAGCATGGTTAAAATCGAACGCATTTTATGAGCAAAGATTGATTGAAAGGAAAGTTTAATATGATCAAACATTCACAACTCTCCTTTCATCTTCCATAATTTGTCCATCGCGAATAAAGATTTTTCGGTTTGTAAAGTCAGCAATTTCCTGCTCATGGGTAATTAAAACAACGGTAACCCCTTCTTGATTCAGTTTTGTAAAAATATCCATGACTTGTTCACTTGATTTAGAATCTAATGCCCCGGTTGGTTCATCAGCTAGTACGAATTTCGGTTGATTGACGATGGCCCTTGCTATTGCGACACGTTGTTTTTGTCCGCCGGAAAGTTGTGTAGGTTTAAAATGAAGGCGATCCGCTAAACCTACTTTTGTTAAAGCTTCAATAGCCCGCTTTCTCCTTTCTTTTTTCTCCACTTTTGCATAAATTAGTGGTAATTCGACATTTTCCAACGCGGTGGAACGAGGGAGCAAATTAAAGCTTTGAAAGACAAACCCGATAAATTGATTGCGAATGGCCGCTAATTCATTTTCTTTTCCAGCTAACATGTTTTTTCCTTCTAATGTATATTCTCCTGAAGTGGGGGTATCTAAGCAGCCGATAATATTCATGAGAGTCGATTTTCCCGAACCAGAAGGTCCCATGATTGAGACATATTCTCCCTGTTCAATGGAAAGATTGATATGGTGGAGGATAGGGATTTCCTCTTTTCCTTGTTTATATGATTTATTAATGTTCTTCAATTGAATCATCGATTGTTACCTTCTTTCCCTCTTTTAAAGAATCTTCCGGGAATAAAATATAGTCATCTAATGAAAGTCCCTTTTGAATTACAACCATCATTCCATCTTCCATCTCTTTCCCCAATTCAACTTTTTGTTTCATGAGAGCTCCATCTTTTACTTTCCACACATAGGCATGGTCATCTTCATGCACGATGATGTCTGATGGAAGGACGACTTCTTGTTTGTCACCGGCTTGATCTGTTAATTCGATAAAGACATGGTACCCAAAATCCAAGCCTTCATGGTCGTCTAACTGAACTTTAAATGGATAATTTGAGGCAGTTGGGTTTGTTGGATCTTGAAAATCCATAGAAGGGTCACCTGCATTTTCTTCGGAAGGCAATTTACCAATTTCCACAATTTTACCCGACCATTTTTTCTCTGGATCCTTACGACTTACGACACTGACTTTTTGATTGATTTTTAGTTCATCTTTTACTAATTCATTCACAGTTCCTTTTACATACACGTTTTCCGTATTCACGATCTGCATGAAGCTCCCAGCAGTTGCTTGTCCATTTTCTTCATTTCCTTGTTTTTGTTGTTCTACGTCAATTTTTTGGACAATTCCATTTACTTTTGCTGTTACAATATTGTCATTCATTTTTTTTCTGAATTCTTCGTAATCCATTCTTACTTTTTGTGCTTCAAGTTCAGCTACTTTTAAATCGACTTCAGATTGGCTCAATTGTTGTTGAAGCTCTTTTTTTTCATCGGATGCTGCCTTATTAATTTGTTGACGGAAGGAAGCCATTTCTTTCTTCTTTTGATTAATCGTAACGGCAGACATTTCTACATTAATTGACTTTTCCTTTAATTGTAGTTGGCCTTCTTGGTTATTATAGGAGAAAAGTTTTGTCCCACTTTTTACCTCATCGCCTTCTTTAACAAATATTTCGGCGACCTTTCCGCGGTCTGGCTCCAACATGATTTTTTGTGTTTCTTTCGGTTCTACAACCCCTGCGAACAATTGTCCATTTGCACTTACACCATTGCTTAACTCTCTAACTTGAATAGGCATTGGTTCGCCGTTTCCCATCGCTTCATCCGAACCTTTATTAAAGAAAAGGAAACTCCCTATACCTAATACGGCTATAACGATAATAGCCGCTATTATCATGATCCATTTTTTCTTTTTCATTGCTTATCCTCCTCGTAGACAACATAATATCTCAATTTTTGCTAATCTAATGGATATTTTACCAGATTATTGTAAAAGACTATTAATAGTTTAGCATAATCATAGTGTTCGGGAAATGAAATATTACATTTTTGTAACTATATTTACAAAAATATGATATTTGTATGAGATGGATAAGCTTTTGTAAAAAAATCACTCTATCGTTTCTAAAAAATAGTCATGCTATAATGGGGGAAAGATGAAAGGAGGTCGCAAAGTGGAGAATACGTTAAAACAAATTTTGCAAGAAATGAAACATGTGAATACTCGACTGGGGAAAATTGAAGAGGGGCAAAAGAACCTAGAGGATAGACAGAAAAACCTCGAAAAAAGGCAAGAAAACTTAGAAATTCGCCAAATGAATTTAGAAGAGCAACAAAAGGAAATGCGTCATGAACTTATTGGACTGAAAGAGGGTCAGGAACGTTTCCAAAAAAACATGATAGAAAGTATTGGGTTATATACAGATAAAATAATCGAGCATGTTGATGTGAAAACATCAGCATTAAACAAACGTCTCTACACATTAGAGGTAGAAGTGGAGCGCTTGCAAAGACAAAAAGATCAAGACACCTCAAAACTTTCTTTCCTTTAGTTGTTAACCCCAAGAAATATCCTTTATTATTCCAGCAAACCTTTCCATATGGAGCCTCCCAAACAAAAGTTTACATTAGTAGGTTCTTTTTTTTATTCCTATTGATATGTCCAACAATATATCCCTTTCCTTTCCAAGGGCTCACTATAAACAATCCTATTATTTTACCGATAAAAGAAATAGAGATGTAAGCTGAAGGAGGCTTTGCAAAATGTTGGAGAAGGTGTCAAATCCTATACATCCACTCGCGAATGTACAAGTGAAAAAATTGGAAATCACAGCTAAGATGAAAGAGCAAATAGCTGAACAACAGGATCTACTTCAACGAGCACAGTCAAAGGAAAAGGTTGATAAAGTCATCAATAGTATGAATGAATTTTTAAAACCTTCTAATACTCATTTAAAATTCGAATTCCATGAAAAATTGCAAGAATACTATGTAGCGATTGTGGATGATCAAACGAACGAAGTGATAAAAGAAATTCCACCCAAGAAATTATTAGATTTATATGCGTCCATGACGGAGTATTTAGGCTTATTAGTAGATAAAAAAATATAAGGGGAGTTGTAAAGATGAGAATAGGTGGTTTAGCAAGTGGGATGGATATTGACCAACTTGTTAAGGACTTAATGAAAGCGGAAAGAATGCCGCTTGATAAATTAAAACAAAAGAAACAAATATTAGAATGGCAGCGAGATGATTATCGGTCTATAAATTCACTTCTATTAGATTTTCGCTCCCAGCTCACTCAAATGAAACTAACAACGAATTATCGAGTGCGAACAACTTCATCTACAAATGAATCATATGTGACAGCAACAGCAACTAGCGCTGCTGGACAATCTTCTTATTCTATTTCGCAAGTTTCGCAATTAGCGACTGCTGAAACCAAGAGAAATGGAGGGAGCATCATTGCCAATGATAAAGAATTTGATGCTACCAAAGGGCTGTACAAACAAAAAGATTCGTTTACCTATCAAGGTGTTAGTGGGATGTGGAAAGACGGATTTGTTCAAAGTAAACAAAAAAATACGACATCGGCAACTAAAAAAATGGACTTAGGATTGCAAAATATAAAAGCGGATAGTATTGGCGACTGGACTGTCACAGTAAATGGTGTAGGGTATAAGGTTGTGTCTGAGTTTTCAAATTCTGAAGGCTCGAATTTAAAAGAGGTGATGATTGATTCCACTACGGGGGAACTCACCTTTAATCATGAGTTGGCAAAAGATAGCATTGTCCGTGTAGGATATATTTCTGAAACGAAAACTGAAACCTTAACATTAAGCAAGGATACGAATGAATGGAAATTATCATATAGGAATGTAGCAGATGTTACATTAAAGTTGAAAAATGGAGAGAATATCAGCGATTTAACAGTCAGTAATGGGGAAATCTCAAAAGATGGAAAGAAACTTGGCACCTTAGACCCGGATGGGAAAATTACATTTACTGACGAAGGTAAAAGTATTCTCTTGCCCGATGGTTCAAAGGAAACGGTCAGCCTAGAAATAACATATAAATCTGATGATGCAAAATACACCACGATGTCCATGGAAACTCATACTTCCAAAGGGGAAAGGTACGAATCCTTTTTAATTGACGGAAGAGACTCCATGAATACAATTGTCAATAAAGTCAATAGTTCAAGTCTAGGTGTCACGATGTTTTATGACGATGTCACAAGCCAGATGACTATGACTAGAAATGAAACGGGAGATTTTAATAAAAAGGGGGACGAAATTTTATTAAATCTTGCGGATGATTCGAATAGCTTTTTACGAGATGTTTTAAGATTTAGCGAAGCATCTGTAACTCAAGTAGCGAAGGATGCAAAATTTACGATCAATGGCTTGGAAACAAATCGACATTCAAACACTTTTGAAATGAACGGTGTGACTTTTACTTTAAAACAAACGTTTGATTCAATAACAGATACAACGATATCGCCTGTATCGATCAGCATCCATAACGACAGTGAAAAGGTATTCGAAAACATTAAGGAATTTGTGAAAAATTACAACGAGATCATTGATAAAATTCAGAAAAAGACAAGTGAGGAACGATATCGCTCATACAAGCCCCTAACGGATGAACAGCGGGAACAACTTTCGGATAAACAGCAGGAACAATGGGAGGAAAAAGCGAAAAGCGGATTGCTTCGCCGCGATCCAATACTTGGTAGTATACTCACCCAAATGCGGATGGATTTCTCACAGCCGGTGTTAAACGATAGGGCTTCATTATTTAATCAGCTTGCCAAAATAGGAATTACGACCACGTCCAATTATTTAGAGGGTGGTAAACTTGAAATTAATGAAGCAAAATTGAAAAAAGCGATTGAAGAAGATCCACAGGCAATTGAAAACTTCTTTAGAGGGGATGGTGCAACAAATTCTCAAAAAGGAGTGATTCATCGCCTTTATGATACGGTTAGCAAAACGATGGATCAATTAAACGAGAAAGCAGGAAAATCATTTTCTGTGAATCATCAATTTGCCATTGGACGGGAATTGAACAATGTTGGAGATCGAATTGAGAGCTTTGAAGATCGCTTAAAGTATGTAGAAGATCGCTACTGGAAACAATTCAATGCAATGGAGAAAGCGATACAACGTTCCAATCAACAAATGATGTATTTAATGCAGCAGTTTGGCGGCGGTATGTAATTTGGTAAATTGTAAAATTTAAAGGAGAGACGATAAAAAATGGCCTTAAATAATCCATATCAAGCATACAAGAACAACACGGTAACAACAGCATCACCAGGTGAACTGACACTTATGCTATACAATGGTTGCTTAAAGTTTATTCATCAAGCGAAAAAAGCGATAGAAGATCATAATATTGAATCTAAAAATACGAATATCCAAAAGGCACAAAATATCGTATCTGAATTAATGGTGACGTTAAATATGGATGTGGAAGTTTCTAAAAATATGATGTCACTTTATGATTATATGAATCGCCGTCTCATTGAAGCGAATTTAAAAAATGATCTCGCCATCTTACATGAGGTGGAGGAGCTTGTGATAGAATTTCGTGATACTTGGAAACAAGTCATTCAGCTAAATCGCAAGCAACAATATGGTCAAGGTGGCCAAATTTAATGTCAGTCGTCCAAGAATGTTTGATTGTTACAAAACAATTGCTTGACCTTGTCCAAAGACCTATCGACGAAACGGAACGGGAAGAAATCTTGGATGAGATTGAAAGACTGTTGGAGAAAAGAGAGGATCTGCTTCCTAAAATCCAGCCACCATTTACGGTAGAGGAAGAACGGATGGGAAAACAAATAATGGCATGGAACCGTCTTTTGGATGGACATCTAAAAAAAATTCGTTTGCAAATTCAAGCTGATATGCAAGAGGTCAAGAAAAAGAAAACCTCTGTTCAAAAGTATGTGAATCCCTATAAATCCCTTCAGTCAGATGGGGTATTTTACGACAGGAGGAATTAGAAAATATTTGTTTCTAAATGACGAAATAGGCAATAATAGATCAAGGAAAAGAACACGGCTTTACGCATAAAGTCGTGTTCTCCCGAGTATGAATGATCCACATTTTCTTGAATTTCATCGAGAAATAACATACTAAGATAATAAATTCAAGATTTCTTTTACGCTATTATTGACCTCTGCAACTAATAGTTGATCCCCTTTTTGACGAATACTTAAACTCGTATAATGGGTCATTTCCTTCGCCATCTCAGTGTCTTTTAGCATGGAAATAGATGTCGTTAAGTTTGATTCGAATACTATGGCATTTTTAATATGATGTTCGACTGCTTCATAGTACGAGCCGATTTTCGTTAAATGGCCCGTGATCGTTGTAATGGCCTTATCCATTTTCTTTATGAGCTGTTCTGCATTTTCTTGGGTTAATAAGGAGACATTTTGTAAATCGAGTGCTTCTGTACTAACATCCATAAGGTTTATTGTGATTTTTTGCCCAGGATTGGATCCAACCATTAATTCAAGAGGAGTATTTTCCCCAAGAATTTTCTTCGTATTAAACTCAAGTTTGTCTGCAGTATCATTTATTGCTTCCATTAATTGATTCAGTTCAATTTGGCTAGCTTGTCGATCTTCATGTGTGAGTGTATCACTAGCATTCATCACGGAGAGCTCGCGGGCTCTTTGTAATAATCCATTCACATGACTGAGACCTTCGTCTGCAGCTTGTAAGACGGATAGTCCATCTTGCATATTTCTTTGTGCTTGGGAGATTCCGCGCATTTGAGCACGCATCGTTTCTGAGATGGCGAGCCCAGATGCATTATCATTAGCTCGATTTATTTTGATGCCAGAGGATAATTTCTCAATGGATTTTCCAATCATTTTGTCGTTTCTTTGGTAACGATTGACAGAATATGCGATCATGGTTTGGTTTTGGATTTTCAATGTCATCACCTCTTTCTAGGAAAAATTATGTCATTGTTAATATCGTCATTTTAAGCATTTTTTTAAGGAAAATGGAAGGGGATAATCTTTAAGGATAAACCGGGGTGAGAAATGAGACAACAAAAAGTGATCAATATTTATAATCAAACAAAGACTTCGACGACTTCACCTGTAGAATGGACGATTAGGCTTTTACAGGAATGCATGAAAACGATTGAAAAAGCAAAAGAAGCTATGATGGCTGATGATATAGGAGACATCAATTCTCAATTAAAAAAGGCACAGCAGATCATGTTGGAAATAGCTGCAATGGTGAATTTAGAAGAAAAAGAAGGGGAAAATTTATTCATTTTGTATGATTTTATTCACCGCAAAATCATTGAAGCGAATGTAGAGAAGAGTTTCGCCCTTCTTGATGAAATTGAAGAATACGTATGTCATTTATATTCTATGTGGAAAGATGGTTACCGACATTACCGGAACATGTACTTTAAGAAAAACAAAATATAAAAAAAGCACCTTAAATCCAATGGTGCTTTATATTTTTATATCTAAAAATTGTGAAAAAGGGGAGGGTTGTTGTAGTTCTTTAATTCGCTTCGCTGGGTCCTCTACCACTTCTTTGATTTGCTCTTGAATTACTTGTTCTGCGTTTTGTTTATTTAGCATGACAAATTGCGAAACAGGGCCTTCTCCGACACCACTAATAACACTCATTCATAAATCCTCCTTCTAATTTACTATTACTATAGTATACATTATTAATTAGGAATTTCCTTCTTTTTGCTGGAAGTTTTTTGATAAAAAAGGAATAGATGTGGACCAACTGAAGGGGAAACCATAGAGGAAGGCTTGAAGCATAAGAGGGGATAGCCCTGAAAAAGGTGATGAAGATGAATTATATTTAATCATTCGATCCTGTTCAACATTTTGACCTATTTTTGTAAAAAAAACGACAAATTATTTTAAGGGGATAAGCAGGATTTTAAAAGGGAACAACAGAATATATAAGTATAGTACTTAAGTTAAGGGGGAGTTTACATTATGAACTATAACATTCGTGGTGAAAACATTGTGGTAACTCCGGCGATTCGTGAATACGTCGAGAAAAAGATTGGAAAATTAGAGCGTTATTTTAATGAAACTCCTAACGCAAATGTACACGTCAACTTGAAAGTGTATACTGATAAAACATCTAAAGTAGAAGTAACGATTCCTCTTCCAAATCTTGTTTTACGCGCAGAGGAGCGTCATGAAGATATGTATGCAGGAATAGACTTAATCGTTGATAAGTTAGAACGACAAATTCGTAAACACAAAACAAAGGTTAATCGTAAATTCCGTGAACAAGGAAGTACGAAAGAATTATTTGCTACAGTGAATGGAGCTGCAGCAGAAGAAGAAGAGACTGAACTTCCAGTCGTCCGTACAAAACAATTTGATTTGAAACCGATGGACAGTGAAGAAGCGATTCTTCAAATGAATCTACTCGGTCATAATTTCTTTATTTACACAGACGCTGATTCTAATAACACAAATATCGTATACAAACGCAAAGATGGAAAATACGGCTTAATCGAAACCAACTAAGTGATTTTAAAAAAATAAAGGCCGATTGAATGTTTGGAAATCTCTGCAATTAGATGCTTGCAGGGTTTTTCTTTTTTAGCGGAGTAAACTAAAGGAAAATGATTTCGTCTTTTAAGTTGAGAAAAGCATCATTCTTTTGTATTATACCTATATAGGTATATGTTAAGAATGCGAGGTGATTCATGATGATCATAACAGAAGATGCTCAGAAATATATTCGTGAAAAAATCCAAAAAAGCAAACGGGAAATAGTGTTGCGTGTAGCTGTTTCAGGTGTTGGTTGAGGAGGGCCAATGATTTCCGTGGTTCTGGATGAACCACGTTCAAATGATAGGATTGAAGAAATTGATGGGATCCAAACGGTCATTGACCCGCGCTTAAAGACGGTATCTGAGAAATATGTTGTAGGTTTATTTAAATTTCTTGGTTTCAAACAACTTGTTCTCCGAAATGGACCAAGATCAAATTGTTAAGAACAACATAGGGCGAGCCTTAGAGGATAAGGTTTGCTTTTTTTTACATCTATAGCGTATTTCTCCGTTTTCTCCCTCCGATAAGTCAACATCAGCTCGGAAAACCGTCTCGCTGTGTTTCCTTTATCTCAGTCGAAACCTGCGAAATCCGTACGCCGATGGACAAGGCGCTTCCGCTTTTGTTCATCCAGCTTCAGCGCCTATCGTCTAGCGTATTTCTCCGTTTTCTCCCTCCGATAAGTCAACATCAGCTCGGAAAACCGACTCGCTGTGTTTCCTTTATCTCAGTCGGAAACTACGAAATCCGTACGCCGATGTGCAAGGCGCTTCCGCTTTTGAGGGAATATTCAGTTTTCTCTTCTAACTAGGGGGAATAATCGATATAATAAGGCTAATATCGGGGGATGAATGTCTTGTACAAGGGGGAGATAACGATGAAAAACTTTGATTATTTATATCAGCCTTATCCTTCGCAAAGGCAGACAGTGATTGCTCGCAATGGAATGGTGGCTACTTCACAACCTTTGGCGGCACAGGCGGGGTTAGATATGTTAAAAAAGGGTGGGAATGCAATTGATGCCGCCGTTGCAACTGCCGCAGCATTGACCGTCGTTGAACCCACATCGAACGGGATCGGGGGAGATGCTTTTGCGCTTGTATGGGTGAAGGGGGAATTATTCGGGTTAAATGCTAGTGGACCGTCTCCATCATCCATTTCAGTTGAAGCAGTGAAGGAAAAGGGATATGAACAAATGCCGATGCATGGAATGGTTCCGATTACGGTTCCAGGTGCCCCATCTGCTTGGGCAGAGCTATCGAGGAAATTTGGGAAATTGCCATTTTCCGAAGTACTGGAGCCAGCCATTCGTTACGCTAAAGAGGGGTATCCAATTACACCTGTATTAGGGAAGAATTGGCATGAAGCATTTGTAAGTTATAAGGAATGTTTGATTTCGGAAGAGTTCAAGCCATGGTTTGATATATTTGCTCCGAACGGTCGTGCTCCGGAAATCGGTGAAATGTGGAGTTCCCCATGCCATGCAAGCACTCTACAGTCGATTGCAAAGACGAATGGTGAAAGCTTTTACCGTGGGGAAATAGCTGAGAAAATGAGTAAATATATAGAGCAATACGGTGGTTTCCTTACAAAGGAAGATTTAGCCATCTATCATCCCCAATGGGTAAAGCCTATCTCGGTTCATTACCGGGGATATGATGTATGGGAGATTCCTCCGAATGGACAAGGGCTTGTTGCTCTAATGGCATTAAATATCGCGAAAGGTTTCGATTTTTATGAAAAGGAATCAGTGGATACATATCATAAACATATTGAATCGATGAAACTTGCTTTCACGGATGGCAAAGCATTTATTGCGGAGGAAAACTGTATGCCACTTACAGTTGAAACATTGCTTTCTGAAGAGTTTGCAAGTACACGACGGAAAAAAATCAATCAAGTTGCTATCATGCCTGAACCTTATTGTCCACCAAAAGGCGGAACAGTCTATATAGCGACTGCTGATCATGAGGGAAATATGGTCTCTTTCATTCAAAGTAATTACAAAGGATTTGGATCAGGGATTGTCATACCGGGAACGGGAATTGCCTTGCAAAACCGTGGATACGATTTTTCACTAGAACCAACTCATCCGAATTGCCTAGCTCCACATAAAAAGACGTATCACACCATTATTCCAGGGTTCATCACAAAAAATGGTGAAGCAATCGGTCCTTTTGGAGTTATGGGAGAATATATGCAACCACAGGGCCAATTCCAAGTGATAACAAATATGATTGACTTCCACTTAAATCCCCAAGCAGCTCTTGATGCCCCGCGTTGGCAATGGATTGAAGGAAAAAAGATTATGGTAGAAATGAATTTTCCGAAACATATTGCGGAAGCTTTAGTTAGAAAAGGGCATGATATACAAATAAATGTTGATAACGCCAAATTTGGTAGAGGGCAAATCATATGGAGAGACACTAAAACAGGTGTACTCTTTGGCGGAACAGAATCGAGAACAGATGGATCGATTGCCGCTTGGTAACGATAATGTTTTTACATAGCTGGGGGAATTTCCATTTCTCCCAGCTATCCCCTCATATTGAAAAATGTACTATTAGAATAATGGTGGTGATTTTGGCTTGAGGACTTATATAAATATTTTTATTGCCTTTTTTCGTTCGGGAATACTTGGATATGGTGGAGGACCTTCGTCTATTCCCCTAGTTCATAAAGAAGTTGTTGAAAATTTTAAATGGATGAATGATGATGAGTTTTCTGATGTGTTAGCGTTAGCCAATGCACTACCAGGTCCGATTAATACGAAAATGTCAGGATATATTGGTTATCGAGTGAGTGGCTATATCGGAATGTGTATCGCAATCTTTGCTTCTGTAGTTCCGACCGTCATTGCGATGATTTTATTATTAACGGTTCTCAATGCTTATAAAGACCGTCCATGGGTTTACGGAATGTCCCAGGCAGTTGTTCCTGTTGTATTCGTCATGATGGGAGTCCTTACATGGGAATTTGTAAAAAAATCAAAAGGCACATTAGGATGGGGAAAAACATTGTGGCTCATACTAGCTAGTATTATCTTGCTAGAGTTCTTCCATCTCCATCCGGCTATTTTAATTATCGGCTTGCTTGTGTATGCCCTTTTATATAAAGAGAAAAGCAATGAGCAGAAGGAGAAATCTGCATGAAGTATTGGCATATTTTTTGGGCATTTTTTATCCCTAGTATTTTAGGTTATGGCGGGGGCCCTTCGTCTATTCCATTAGTAGAACATGAAGTAGTCACCCGGTATGGTTGGTTAACTACATCAGAGTTCAGTGAGGTTTTGGCACTGGGAAATGCCCTCCCAGGCCCTATATCAACGAAAATGGCTGGGTACATCGGTTACATGCAAGGGGGAATATTAGGCTCTATCGTTGCGCTCTTTGCGACGATTGCCCCATCGCTTATATTAATGATCGCTTTGTTAGGACTTTTGATGAAACATAAAGAGTCGCCAAAAGTGAAAAAAATGACGTATTTAGTCCGGCCCACCATCGCCGTCTTACTCGGTGTCTTAACATTTGACTTTTTACTGAAATCCGAGGAGGGAGTAGGGTGGATTCAAACAATCGTCATTGCAATTCTTAGTTATTTGATGTTGGAAAGATGGAAGTTCCATCCGGTTTATGTGATTAGTGGAGCGCTTGTGTATGGGGCTATTTTCATAAGATAAAGTGAAACTTAAATGATAGGCTGCCAAATCTTGGCGGCCTTTGTCGTGTTTTCACAGAAGTTGTATGATGAAGATGGGTAGTAAGGGGAAATTTAGCGTGTTAAGATAAAATAGACTGATATAATACAAGAATCGTGTTTTTTTAAATGGGTTTCTATCGCTAGAAACGATCATGAAAGTGAAATAGAGAGGGGATTCATTTACATACAATATTGCCCAGTTACATTTTTTTTGGTGCCCGAGGTCAAAAGTGCAACTTTGCTGTGACAATAAAATGCCACGTCAAGGCTGCTCCTTTACTTGCTGCTCCTGGGCAGTCGCTTTCGCTTTTACCATCGCTAGCGAAGAACTATCCCTTATGCTTGTCATTCAATCAACTAAAGAAATAGAAAGGGGCTTCATTGATGACAATTGGCCGTAATGAACCTTGTTTATGTGGTAGTGGAAAAAAATATAAAAAATGTTGTGGGAAAATAGAAGGGGCACCCATTCACTTTTTAGTTTTAGAAGAGTTAGAGCATCTTCAACGGGAATTAATAGAGTATGCTTTAAAACAGCATTCTTACAAAATGAAACAACATTTTCAAGTCATGATGCATGATTATGAAATACTTCGCAAAGATCCCCGGGCATATTTAGTTGCTTTTGAAGTGTGGTATATTACCTCTTTTCGGGATCGAAATCATCAAACGATTTTAGAGCAATTTGTCGAGATGAGAAAGGATTCGGTACCACGTGAACGTACAAGACGTATTTTCGCTGAGTGGCCAAATGTAACATTTGTTGGGGGAATTATTGAGAAATGTGAGAAAACTAGCTTCCGACTTCGAGATGTTTTAACAAATGAATTATATACGATTGCTGTAAGAGAACATAATCAAGAAGAAGATGTATTAATGTTCGGAGCGCTTCTTCCTTTTGAAAAAGAGCATACATTGTTTATGATTGATTTTCATTATGATTCACAGCTTACGGCTTTAGCCAAAAGTTGGTTGAAGGATCAATTTGAACAATCAGAATTTAAGGATCCACAACCGTTTTATCAGCATTCCTTTTTGCAATTATTAAATGATATTTTTTACCTCTACAACGAGCAGGATCAGACTGAAAAAGTGGAAAAAGAAGAACTGGATCTTTCCTGGGAATCTGAATCGCAAAAGGAAACAGCGGAAAAATTAAGAGAGTTTATGAAAGAAGAAAATGTGGAAGATTTGCGAATTGAAACAGGAATACTGCTTTGGAATATGTATTGTCATAAAAAGAAACCGACCATTCGGAAACCAGAAATTTATGTGGCAGCTATGTATTCGATTTTGGGGGATTACGATATTGTATCTCCATCCTATCCTTATTCACAGCTTGCCGAACGATTCAAAGTATCTGCTCAAAGCATTTCAAAACGAGCACATGAGATGGAAAAAATATTGGAAGGACAACTTAAGGCAGGACAAGAGGCTGCTGAGGTGGAACAATCGAAGGAATTAGAAACAAAACCTGTTTAATTGTAACGGCTCTTTTAAGAAGGGCCTTTTTTTCATACAAAGGATGGAATAGGCGAAATAAGCCATTTTTACGATGGAATGACGGAATTCGTTTTGGTGGGATCAAGTTGGACGTTTTTTTACAAGAATGAGCTTACACTAGTGGCCGTTAGTTGTCACGAAAACGTGTATAATGGTAATATGGGATAGGAAAATAACGTAAGTGAACAGAATTATTTGAGTTTTTGATCGTGTTATATTAGAACTTAAATTCTCATTAAAAGCTCTCATTCAGGAAGTGCTTTAGTAAGTAAAAAAAGGAGCGTTCAAATTTCATGGGATTGTTAAATAAATTGTTTGATCCAAATAAGCGTGAAATTAAACAGTTGGAGAAGAAGGCTGATCAAATAGAAGCACTAAGTTCAGAAATGGAAAAACTATCAGATGATCAGCTTCGTGAAAAAACGGAAATTTTTAAACAACGATATAAAGATGGAGAATCATTGGATAAGTTGTTAGTAGAAGCTTTCGCTGTTGTTCGTGAAGGAGCTCGCCGTGTTCTTGGAATGTATCCTTTCCGAGTGCAATTAATGGGGGGAATTGCCCTTCATGAAGGAAATATCTCCGAGATGAAGACAGGGGAAGGGAAAACTTTAACAGCTACCATGCCCGTATATTTAAATGCCCTTTCAGGAAAAGGTGTCCACGTTATTACAGTCAATGAATATTTAGCTTCCCGTGACGCAACTGAAATGGGTCAACTTTATGAATTTCTTGGGTTAACAGTCGGGTTAAATTTAAACAGTATGTCGAAAGAAGAAAAGAAGGCGGCATATGAGGCTGATATTACGTATGGGACAAATAATGAATTTGGTTTTGATTATTTACGAGATAATATGGTGTTGTATAAGGAACATAAAGTACAACGTCCACTTTACTACGCAGTCATAGATGAGGTCGACTCCATTCTTATTGATGAAGCACGTACACCACTGATCATTTCAGGCCAAGCCCAAAAGTCCACACAGCTATATATTCAAGCGAATGCCTTCACTCGTACTTTGAAAAAAGATGAGGATTATACGTACGATGAAAAAACAAAAGCGGTATTACTAACGGAAAGTGGGATTAATAAAGCGGAAAAGGCTTTTGGAATCGAAAACTTATTCGATTTAACCCATGTCACATTAAACCATCATATTGGTCAAGCATTAAAAGCACAAGTTAGTATGCACCGAGATGTGGATTATGTTGTACAAGAAGGCGAAATTATCATTGTTGACCAGTTTACCGGTCGTTTAATGAAAGGACGTCGCTATAGTGATGGCTTACACCAAGCGATTGAAGCAAAAGAGGGCGTAGAAATTCAGAACGAAAGCATGACAATGGCTACGATTACGTTCCAAAACTATTTCCGGATGTATGAGAAACTATCAGGAATGACAGGGACAGCCAAAACGGAAGAAGAGGAATTCCGTAATATTTATAATATGCGGGTTATTGTCATCCCTACGAATAAACCTATTGCGCGTGATGATCGTCCTGATTTAATTTATGCTTCGATGGAAGGAAAGTTCAATGCAGTCGTCAATGACATCCATCAGCGCCATCAATTAGGACAACCTGTGCTTGTTGGGACAGTTGCGATTGAAACTTCAGAACTAATCTCGAAGCTTTTACTAAAACGAGGGGTCCGGCATAACGTATTAAATGCCAAAAACCATGGTCGCGAAGCAGATATTATTACAGAAGCTGGCCAAAAAGGGGCCGTCACGATTGCGACCAACATGGCGGGTCGTGGAACGGATATTAAACTTGGCGAAGGAGTAAAAGAAATTGGTGGTCTAGCTGTAATTGGAACAGAACGCCATGAATCTCGCCGAATTGATAACCAGCTCCGTGGACGTTCAGGTCGTCAAGGGGATCCAGGGGTAACTCAATTCTACCTATCGATGGAAGACGAATTAATGCGTCGTTTCGGATCAGATAATATGAAATCGATGATGGAAAGACTTGGTATGGATGATTCTCAACCAATCCAAAGTAAAATGGTCACACGCGCCGTTGAGTCTGCTCAAAAACGGGTGGAAGGAAATAACTTTGATTCCCGGAAACGTTTGCTTCAATATGATGATGTATTACGACAACAACGTGAAATCATTTACGCACAACGAGATGAAGTATTAGAATCAGAAAACTTGCGTGAAATCATTGAACAAATGATCAAAACAGTCATTGACCAAGTGGTTTCTTCTCATGCTTCATTGAGTGAAGATGAAGAAAAATGGAACCTACAAGGAATCGTCGACTATTGCCATGCGAACTTACTTATTGAAGGGGATCTTTCCGTTAATGATTTTGAGAGAAGAGAACCTGATGAAATATCAGAGCTTATTTTTGCCAAAGTAACAGAGCGATATAATGAAAAGGAAGAGCAACTTGGCGAAGAACAGATGCGCGAGTTCGAGAAAGTTATTCTTCTTCGTGCAGTAGATTCAAAATGGATTGATCATATTGACACGATGGATCAGCTACGTCAAGGAATTCATTTACGTGCTTATGGGCAAAATGATCCACTACGCGAATATCAAAATGAGGGCTTTGCCTTATTCGAAGAAATGGTGGCGGCGATTAATGAAGAAGTTGCCAAATATATTATGAAAGCAGAAATCCGAAATAATTTAGAACGTCAGGAAGTGGCGAAAGGCCAAGCGGTGAACCCGAAAGAAGACGGTGAAAAACCAAAAAAACAACCTGTTCGTAAAAAAGTGAATGTCGGTAGAAATGATCCATGCATATGTGGAAGCGGGAAAAAATATAAAAATTGTTGTGGAAAAATAACCAATTAATTTTACGAGAAAATTATTGAGACGTGCAAAAAATCTCAGGAAATATGCATAAATCTTGGGGAATATGCAAATTTCCCTGAAAATATGCAAAAGCTAAAGGGAAATAGGCGACCCCCCTTGAGAAATACACAAATCTTCAATTTATGATCATAATTTTGGTAAAACATTCAAGTGGAAAGAAGTAGGAGTGAAAACATGGAATTATTTGAGATTAGAAATGAACTAGATAAAACGGCTAAGAAATTAGCGGACTTTAGGGGGTCTCTTTGACTTAGAGAATAAAGAGGCACGAATTGCTGAATTAGATGAAGTGATGTTGCAACCAGGTTTTTGGGATGATCAACAAGCGGCACAAACCGTCATTAATGAAGCCAATGGTTTAAAAGATCTTGTAAATGAATATAAGGATTTACTTGAAACACAGGAAAATCTTGAATTAACTCATGAATTAGTGAAAGAAGAAGATGATGCAGATCTACATGCCGAATTGGATGCAGAACTACAAGAATTAATGAAGCGTTTGAATGATTATGAATTACAGCTTCTTTTAAGTGAACCATATGACAAAAACAATGCAATATTAGAGCTACATCCTGGTGCTGGTGGGACTGAATCGCAAGACTGGGGCTCTATTTTACTTCGAATGTATACTCGTTGGGCGGAGAAAAAAGGGTTTAAAGTTGAAACATTGGATTATTTACCAGGAGATGAAGCGGGGATTAAAAGTGTGACCCTACTAATTAAAGGGCATAATGCTTATGGATATTTAAAAGCGGAAAAAGGGGTCCATCGTCTTGTTAGGATTTCACCTTTTGATTCTTCAGGTCGCCGTCATACCTCTTTCGTTTCTTGTGAAGTGATGCCGGAATTTAATGACGAAATTGATATTGACATTCGCTCAGAAGATTTAAAAATCGACACATACCGTTCCAGTGGGGCCGGTGGGCAGCATGTTAATACAACTGACTCTGCTGTACGTATTACTCATTTACCTACCAATATCGTTGTGACATGCCAGTCAGAACGTTCTCAGATTAAAAACCGGGAACAGGCAATGAGTATGTTAAAAGCAAAACTTTATCAGAAGAGAATTGAAGAACAAGAGCAAGAGTTAGCTGAAATTCGTGGGGAACAAAAAGAAATTGGCTGGGGCAGTCAAATTCGTTCCTACGTTTTCCATCCGTATTCCATGGTAAAAGACCATCGTACAAACACAGAATCTGGGAACGTCCATGCAGTAACAGATGGTGAAATTGACCAATTTATTAATGCTTACTTACGCTCTCGTATCTAATCATGTGAAAAAAGAGCTTTCCAAGATGGAAGGCTCTTTTTGGTCTAGCTACGGCTCCTAGCGGTTCGAGGTCAAATGATCGCCCTTTCTGTGGCAAAAAGCGCCACGCCAAGGTCGCTCATTTGCTTGTCACCGCTATAAAGTTGCCTTCGCTTTTCTTTACATAATTTTTGTGAGGGTTGATACACTTATATAGAATCCATTTTTTATAATTTGTTAATCATATGGCTTTTATTTTACATACAAGGAGCTTTAGGATGGAAGTTTGTCTTCTATCAATGGGTGCGAATTTTTTGCTAATGATTGTATAGGGATATTTCTTTTTCATATATCGGGTTGTTTTACGAGAAATTTCTCGTTATTAGTTTTTTTATTCGGTAAATTGGTGTGGTTTCAGATTCGAATGTGTCCATAAGTTTACAAATATTTCACTAAGAAAATCTATGGTATTAATTAATAGGGTGAGGGGGATGTCAAACTTTTGTCTTGGATATGAAGAATCATCTATATGATCTTAACAGTCTTTATGGGATTAGATGGACCTTATTTGAGTGGAAGTAAGTCAAAAAGGTGAGGATCATTGCCAATTATTATGAAAAAGTTCGCTATATAATTTTGTATAAAATTGACCATGATGTGACAAAACTATCAGCATACGGAGATTATACTGATGATGGGAGTCCTATTATGACGTATGTCGTTGATCAAACTGAGTTCACAAAATTGAAACAACTAGTGAAAATGATTGATCCACCGGCATTTGTTGTCAAAATGGACAAATCAAAGGTGCTTGAAGAGGGTTTCAAAAAAGCACAAAACTGGTATAATTTACTCGTGTATGAACTATTTTCTGAGGAGGATGTATGATGAAGAAAAAGTTACTTGCATTACTACTAGGATCATCCCTAGCGCTTGGAGCCTGTGGGGGCGGAGAAGATGCGACAGATGATACTAAGAAAGAACCTGCAAATAATAATGAAACAAACACAACTGAAACAGCTGATGCTGGAGATGCACAAAAGATTTATGATAACAAATGCCTAAGCTGCCATGGGGAAAACCTAAAAGGTCAAGTTGGGCCAGCATTAGATAAAATTGGATCTACATTGAGTAAAGATGAAATTTTAAATGTTTTAGAAAATGGTAAGGGCGCTATGCCAGCGAACGTAGTAGAAGGCGATGAAGCTGATCAAATCGCAGAATGGTTAGCAAATAAAAAATAAAATAGAAATAAAAAATAGGTAAAAAATCACGGGGCTGACTTTAAAAAGTCAGTCTTTTTTCATTGTCAAGAAACGACAAAATTTTCAATGTTGCCCACGTTTAGATTCGGCTCCATTCGACAAGCTTTTAACCTTTGAAATATTATTACAACGTTGAAATGAAATTGTAATATACTTTTCCATTAATATTGACCTATTCAATGTTATAATGTGTCTTGGGTTCTGAATCGATAAAAAACCTATTTTTTCTACAAATTACGACCCACATTTTTTCTCCTATTGACAAAAAAAGAAGTTTTATAGATTAGGTGGTTACAAATGATTGAAATGAAGGATGTCCAAAAAATGTATCCAAATGGAGTTATGGCCGTTAATGGATTTAATGTACGGATTAATAAAGGTGAGTTCGTTTATGTGGTAGGTCCTAGTGGTGCAGGGAAATCTACCTTTATAAAAATGATGTATCGTGAAGAAAAGCCAACAAAAGGGACGATTTTAATTAACGGAATGAATATATCGACTTTGAAGGATCACAAGGTCCCCTTTTTAAGAAGGCATATTGGAGTCATTTTTCAAGACTTCAAACTTTTGCCAAAACTAACTGTCTATGAAAATGTGGCTTTTGCGTTGGAAGTAATAGAAGAAACGCCAGAAAATATTAAAAGCCGAGTAATGGAAGTTCTTGAGCTAGTTGGATTAAAACCGAAAGCGAGAATGTTTCCTGACGAATTATCTGGTGGTGAGCAACAACGTGTGTCGATTGCACGATCGATCGTCAATACCCCTAAAGTGGTGATTGCGGATGAGCCAACAGGTAACTTAGATCCAGAGACATCTTGGGATATTATGAATATTTTTGAAGAAATCAATTCAAGAGGGACAACCGTTGTGATGGCTACTCATAATAAAGACATCGTTAATACGATTCGACATCGTGTGATTGCCATCGAAAATGGACAGATTGTACGTGATGAACAGCGAGGTGATTACGGATATGAAAGCTAATACGATCCAGCGTCATTTCCGGGAAAGCTTTAAAAGCATCCGTCGTAATGGATGGATGACCTTTGCATCTGTTTCGGCGGTCACTGTCACATTATTATTAGTCGGTGTGTTTCTGGTCATTTTATTTAATATGAACAAAGTGGCCAATGATATTGAACAAGATGTTGAAATCCGTGTTCATATTCAACTGTCAGCTACAGATGAAGCGAAAGATATTTTGAAAAAACAAATAAAGAATCTTCCTCAAGTAGAATCCATCAAATACTCATCCAAGAAAGAGGAACTTCAAAAATTAATCAAAGATATGGGGGAGGATTTCGAGTTATTTAAACAAGACAATCCTTTATATGATGTTTTTATCGTTAAGGTAAAAAACCCCCAAGATACACCAAAAGTGGCTAAAAAAATAGAGAAGTTTAATTATACGGAAAAAGTAATCTATGGTGAGAAAAAGGTTGATAAACTGTTTCGTTTTCTAGAAACAAGCCGAAATGTCGGATTGGTTCTAATTATTGGATTACTGTTTACTGCGATGTTTTTAATTTCTAATACGATTAAAATCACGATTTTTGCTAGACGAACAGAAATTGAAATTATGAGATTAGTAGGTGCAACAAACTGGTTTATTCGTTGGCCATTTATCCTTGAAGGACTTTGGTTAGGATTATTAGGTTCTATTATCCCAATTATTGTGGTTACAGTCGGTTATAATTTTATTTCCAATGCAATGGCCACTCGTTTACAAGGTCATTTTGTTCAAATGCTTGATTATTTCCCATTTGTTCTTCAAGTTAGCTCGATTTTATTATTGATCGGTGCTTTTATTGGGATGTGGGGTAGTTTTATTTCTGTACGTAAATTCTTGAAAATATAAATACTTTTGCTGTAAGTAGTTTTAATGGAAGGAGTTTTACCGTTGAAAAGAAAGGTTATGCTATCGGTTGCGTTAGCTGCTTCACTTGGGTTTGGGGGAACGTTGGGACTTCCAAGCGAGGCTTTCGCTTCCAAACTATCAGATTTAGAGAATCAACAATCACAAATCGAAAATAAACGTTCCAATATTCATAACGATATTAAAGAAAAAAATAATAAAATAAATCAAATTCAAAAAGAACAAGATCAAATTACGGCTGAAATGGAAAAAATTGATTCAGCAGTAAGTGATGCTGAATCAAACATACGGGAAAAAGAACAACAAATCTCTGAAACAAAAGTGGAAATTGAAAAATTAAAGGGCGAAATTGAACAATTAAAGAAACGCATTGCGGAAAGAAAAGAAGTATTAAGGGATCGTGCTCGTTCCATTCAAAAAAATGGTGGATCTGCAAGTTATCTTGATGTGGTATTAGGAGCGGATAGCTTTAGTGACTTTATTGGACGTGCTACCGCAGTTACAACTTTAGTCAATGCGGATAAAACAATTATGGAAGAGCAGAAACGGGATCAGGAAAAATTAGAAGAAAATCAAGAAAAGGTAGAAAACGAACTTCATAATTTAGAAAAAATGTTACAAGAGCTTGAAATGTTAAAAGCTGATTTACATAAGAAAAAGGCTGAAAAAGATGCGATCATGAAGAAACTTGAAAAAGAAGAAAAATCAATTGAAAAGGATAAGCTTAGCCTTGAAGAAGAAGAAAATCTATTGAAATCCCAAGAAATGGCGATTAAACAAGCCATCCAAGCTGAGAAAAACCAAGCTAAACCTTCCTATACTGCACCTGGTTCTTCAAGTCGTCCGTCTACTCCAAGTCAATTCAGCCATGATGTACCTGCCGTTTCTTCTGGTACATTTACTCGTCCAGCAGCAGGAAGAGTATCATCAGGCTTTGGAGCTCGTGACTTAGGAGATCATAAAGGAATCGATATTGCGAATGGTGTAAGTGTTCCGATTGTAGCAGCTGCAGATGGTGTTGTGATTCGTTCATATTACTCTTCATCATATGGTAACGCTATTTTCATTTCTCATTCCATCAATGGAAAAGTATTTACAACTGTGTATGCACATATGTCACAACGTGTTGTTCAAGGAGGACATGTTTCAAAAGGCCAAGTCATCGGATATATGGGGAATACGGGACAATCTTATGGACAACATTTACATTTTGAAATCCACGAAGGTCCTTGGAATATGGCAAAATCCAATGCGGTTAACCCTACTAAATATATAAACTTTTAATTTTTTATTATGTTAAAGAGACAATCTCTACGTGGGTTGTCTTTTTTTTTTTTTTTGTAAATAATTCCACTACCTGTCTTGAGAAAAGATTTTTTTTAATAAGGATGTTCAATACTATTTGGAGAGACTTACGACTGTTTGTTCCCCGACTTTTAATTAAAAAAATATAGTCATTTGCCCTTACCATCTTTTTTCCTCCTGAATACAGTACTAATGTAGACAAAATTGGAGGTGTTGTTCATGAGTGGATCAAATTATGGAGCAGGTTTCGCGTTGATCGTTGTCCTGTTCATTCTATTAATCATTGTCGGTGCAGCTTATGTAGGTGGAGGATACTAATCCAATTTTAAATTAAAAGGAGGCTAATATTATGGGATTTGGTTGGTGTTGTGGTCAAAATAACTATGTCGGCGGTGCAGGTTATGGAGGCGGTTACGGATGTGGTTACGGTGGTGGCTTTGTTTTAATCGTCGTATTATTCATCCTTCTTATCATTGTTGGAGCAGCTTATTGCTAAGTATAAAATGATGATGAAAATGGGATATCATAATTGGATATCCCATTTTTTATTTTTTTCTAGGGTTAAATAAGGGGTTAAAAGGTTGACTTCTAAAACAATATTTCGTTATGATATACCCAAATAGGTATGAAAACAGGAGAAAAATGTTCATCATTTTGACTATACTCAATAAAGGTGGTTCATGTTACCTTTAATGAGAAGGGAGATTTCCCCTTGAGTAAAATTCGCAAAAGGAAATATATATGTGGTACAATTTTGGCTCTTTAACCATTCCAGGTTCATGGATTGCCTTATTAGTCACTTTCTTAATCATTGGGCTCCTATTAAAGTTTATTGCTCGGGACTCCTCTTTCCAGGACCTTTATGCAAACGCTGTATTTTTGTTTCTTATCACTTGGAAATTTAGTGTGATTTTATTTGATTTTAAAAATGTGATCGCCTATCCACTATCCATTTTATATTTTAATGGAGGAATGAAAGGATATTGGCTCGCGATTATAGTTGTGATCATTTATTTGTGTATGAAAGGAAAGTGGGAAGAAGATCGCCTTTATCTCATCTTCACATGTGGGCTTATAATCTATTTATATGAAGGGTTTTCCTCCATACTAAATCAAGATTTTACTGTAGTAGCTATTATCCAGACTGCAATCAATAGCGTATTTATTTTACTCTCTTGGAAAAAGCTACGTGAGGGAAGATTGCTCACACAGTTCATTGTGTTATTAATCTTCTTTCAATTCCTTATTTTTTCTATGAAGGGGACATTAACTTCAATCACTGCTCTAACATATGTCGTCTTCTTGGTTATCATCATTTTCGTATATAAAAGGGAGGGAAACGGGTGAGTAAAAAGATTTTTGGCTTGATTTTAATATTGTTCCTCTTAGGGATCGTGGTTGTGAATATCGTGAATAATTCTAAGGAAAAGTTTGCAAAGGAAAAAGAGGAAAATCCAACTGTTGAAATAATGGAGGATCGAGATAAATTAATGGAAAATAGCCTAGAAGTGGGGAGTGTAGCCCCAAACTTCCAATTAAATACACTAGATGGAAAGTCGGTATCTTTAAAAGATTACCGCGGGAAAAAAGTAATCTTAAATTTCTGGGCAAGCTGGTGTCCTCCTTGTAAAGCAGAAATGCCACATATGCAGAATTATTATGAGTCACAGGCGCAAGACCAAAATGTAGAAATATTAGCGGTTAATTTAACTAAAAATGATAAAGGGATTGAAAAGATTCGAGACTTTGTAAAGGAATATGGCCTGACCTTCCCCATTCCTCTGGATGAAGAAGGTGAAATTGGCCCAGGTTACCAAGCGTTTACGATTCCAACTACCTATATGATCCAAACAGATGGAACGATCTATCAAAAAATTGTAGGACCGATGGATGAAGAACTGATGGAGAATGCAGTGAGTGAAATGGAATAATATGGATATATGAGGATAGTCAGACGATGGCTATTCTTTTTTATTGGTTAGGAATACGATGAGTCAACATCGGCTCGTGGAGTTCCTCGCCGTGTTTCCTTTATCTCAGTCAAAGACTGCGAAATTCATACGCCGATGAACAGGCGCCTCCGCTTTTGTAATAAAAAAAGCATCATAACGTGTTCATTTCTTACATATAAATGTTGTATGAAAAGAGTTGGGTTTTTTAGTTGTATTTTTTTATTCGTGAAAATTGGACAAGGATAAGAATTTGCATATATAGACGCAAGGGGAGGACAACCTTAATGAAGCGTAGATGGATTGCTGTAGTCGCTGCCTGTTCTTTTCTCACAGGTGCGGGCGGAACGTATGTTGGAGTGAAAACATTAGATGGACAAGAGCAAATGGTAATCCCTAATGAACAACAAAAGGAGTCGTACAAACTTCCAGACGAACTTCATAAGGTACAAACAGCTTATGATTTAATTTCTGATAAATATGTAGAAAAGATTAAAAGTGGTCAACTTGTAGAAGGGGCTATTAAGGGGATGTTAACAGCGTTGGAAGATCCTTATTCTGTCTATATGGATGCAGAAACGGTAAACCATTTTAATGATTCATTGGAATCTTCATTTGAAGGGATTGGTGCAGAAATAACCGAAAAGGAAGGGAAAATATTAATCGTATCTCCATTTAAAGATTCCCCTGCGGAAAAAGCAGGACTAAAACCACATGACCAAATTATTAAAATTAATGGGAAAAATGTACAGGGATATGATGTGTTTAAAGCAACAAAGCTCATACGTGGAAAAAAGGGAACAACTGTTACACTGAGTATTTTGCGGGAAGGACTTTCAAAGCCGATTAATGTAGAAGTGAAGCGGGACAAAATTCCAATCGATACGGTTTACGCAAAGATAAAAAGTGAGGATCAGAAAAAAATAGGGTATATACAAATTACTTCATTCGCAGAAAAGACAGGGAAGGATTTTACACATGAATTAAGAAAGTTAGAAGAAATGAAGATTGAAGGTTTACTCATTGATGTTCGTGGAAATCCTGGGGGACTTTTGCCGAGTGTGGAGGAAATCTTACGAGAGTTGCTTTCTGATAATAAGCCTTATTTACAAATAGAGGAGCGGTCGGGAGCTAAAGTTCCATTCTCTTCAACGAAAAAGAAAGGGAAAGAGTATCCTATTACTGTTTTAATAGATGAAGGTAGTGCATCTGCTTCAGAAATCTTAGCTGGTGCTTTAAAAGAAGCCGGTCACCATACACTAATTGGGCAGAAAACATTCGGAAAGGGTACGGTTCAACAATCGATTCCATTGGGAGATGGAAGTAATATTAAATTAACGACTTATAAGTGGTTAACTCCTGACGGCAATTGGATTCATCATAAGGGGATTAAACCGACCATTAAAGTGAAACAACCAAATTATTTTTATGCTCATCCATTACAAATCGATCAACCATTAAAAAAGGAAATGAATAATGATCAAGTGAAAAATGCTCAGGAAATGTTGAAGGGATTAGGATATGGACCTGGGAGAACAGATGGATATTTTAGCGATCAAACAGTGAAAGCAGTTAAAGCCTTTCAAATACAAAATAAATTAAAGGTTACGGGTGAAATTGATTCGAAAACGGCGGAGAGAATTGAGCTTAAAATCATCGAAACAGTGAAAAAGGAAGAAAATGATTTACAATTACAAACCGCATTAAAATATATTACTCAACTTTCGCAGAGTGATATCGGCAAATAAGCCTTGATATAACTAGGAAGGCCATCGATCCACTGTTCGAGTTGACTTTGAATTAATGTTTT